>NZ_JBFUGE010000010.1:0-47923 GCF_056403075.1 Ideonella sp. P3_A4
CGGCCACCTGGCCCGGGTGGACGAACATGCCGCGGACTTTGGCCGTTTGGTCGGCGCGGCCGAGCCAGCCGCGGATGCGAGTGTTGCTGCGGCCGGTGGGGCAGGACCCCGGCAGGATCGCCGACAGGTCGCCGGTGCCGAAGCGCACCAACGGGTAGTCGGGGTTCAGCGTGGTCACGACGACTTCGCCGACCTCACCATCGGGCACCGGATCGCCGGTGCCGGGCCGCACGATCTCGACGATCACGCTTTCGTCGAGCACCAAGCCTTCGCGGGCGGTGGTCTCGTAGGCGATCAGCCCGAGGTCGGCTGTCGCGTAGCTCTGGTAGGCCTCGATGCCACGCTGCTGGAACCAGGTTCGCAACGACGGCGGAAAGGCCTCGCCGCCCAGCATCGCCTTGGTGATCGACGCGGTCGAGACACCGGTCTCGGCGGCCTTCTCGAGCAGGATCCGCAGGAAGCTGGGCGTGCCGATATAGCCGTGCGGCTTCAGCTCGGCCACCGCCTGCAACTGCAGCTCGGTGTTGCCGATGCCGCCGGCGAACACTGTGCAGCCGACCGCATGCGCGCCAGATTCCATCATCGAGCCGGCCGGGGTCAGGTGGTAGCTGAAGCTGCAGTGCACCAAGTCGCCGGCACGAAAGCCGGCGGCGTGGATCGCGCGCGCCATGCGCCAGTAGTCGGCCGCTTCTCCCTCGGGCTCATAGATCGGGCCGGGCGACTGAAACACGCGCTTCGCACCTTGCGCACGCAGCAGCCCGCGCCAGCCGATGGCCGAGAAGCCACCGAACGGATCGTGCTTGGTCGAGTCGGCACGGTCGCGCTGCTGGCGCTCCAGCAGCTCGCCCTTGCGGATCACCGGCAGCTTGGCCAGCGCAGCGCGGCCCGTCACATCGCTGGCGACCACGCCCCGCAGCAATTCGGCGAATGCGTCTGTGCGGGCCTGCGCGTGGGCCACCCTGCCAGGCAGCGCCGCCATCAACGCCGCTTCGCGCTGCGCCGCCGGCCGAGTCTCGAGCGGGTCGTAGAAGGCGTCGCTCATCGCTCCTCCTCGGTCCAGCGCGCGAGGCGTTTCTTCACCTCGTCGCCGAACTTGCGTACCGCGGCGCTGCCGTCGAGCGTGAAGCGGTCCCATTCGGGCACCTGGCGCGATGGGCGCTTGGCCAGCTTCGCGTCGATCGCCGTCTCACCGGCCACCAGCTCCATGACTCGCGCGCCCTTCAGGTCGAAGCCATCGCCGCGCTCAGTCAGTGTGCGCAGGTCACGCAGCGAGCGCTTCAGCTGCACCAACGCCTCCGCCGGCTTGAACGCCGGCGGTGCAAAACCGAAATCGTCCGTGCTCATGATGATTCCCTGTTGCCCGGTGATCACGCCAGCCAACGCTTGCGGCGCTTGTAGCTCTTGACGTCTCGAAAACTCTTGCGATCTCCGCCGCCCATGCCGAGGTAGAACTCCTTGACGTCCTCGTTCTCGCGCAAGGCCTTGGCCTCGCCGTCCATCACGATGCGGCCGTTCTCGAGGATGTAGCCGTAGTCGGCGTAACGCAGCGCGATGTTGGTGTTCTGCTCGGCCAGCAGGAAGGTGACCTTCTCGCGCTGGTTCAGGTCTCGCACGATCTCGAACACCTCTTCGACGATCTGCGGCGCCAGCCCCATCGACGGCTCGTCCAGCAGCACCATCTTCGGGTTGGCCATCAGCGCGCGGCCGATCGCGCACATCTGCTGTTCGCCGCCCGAGGTGTAGGCGGCCTGCGAGCCGCGCCGCGTCTTCAGGCGCGGAAAGTAGGTGTAGACCTTCTCCAGCGTCTCGGCCACCGCGGCCTTGCCGTCACGCCGCGTGTAGCCTCCCGTCAGCAGGTTCTCCTCGATCGTCAGGTGGGCAAAGCAGTGCCGGCCTTCCATCACCTGGATCACGCCGCGCTCGACCATCGCCGAGGTGCTGAGCTTCTCGATGCGCTCACCCCGCAGGTCGATGCTGCCCTTGGTCACCTCGCCGCGCTCACCCGCGAGCAGGTTCGACACCGCACGCAGCATCGTCGTCTTGCCTGCCCCATTGCCGCCCAGCAGCGCCACCACCTGGCCTTCGGGCACCTGCAGCGACACGCCCTTCAGCACCAGGATCACGTGGTTGTAGATGACCTCGATGCCGTTGACGTTCAACAGAATATTGCTCATCGCTTCGCCTTTGACTCATTCAAGTGCCGCACGCGGCACTTGAATGAAGGCCCCACCAGGGGGCCACCCCCGCGGGGCGGGGGATGGGGGTGCATCGAACCCCTCTCGCCTGGCGAGAGGGGAAGGGGAGAGTGCAGAAACGTTCAGCCGCACGCGGCGGACAAGGGTTGGAAAGCGGCCATCACGACTGGCAGTCCTCGGGCGTGCGTCGTGTGAGCTTCTTCTCCGCCGCGTACTTGTCCGCGGCAGCTTTCACCATCGGCTTCAAGATCTGCGCATCAGCCTCGATCCAGTCCGAGCTGAACTGCCAGGCCTTGCCGCTCCAGGTGTGGACGCGGGCCCAGTTGGCGCCCATGTGGTCGGCGCAGCTGGTGCTGATCGGGCGCATCACGCCGGCAAAACCTAGCGCGTCGAGTTTGGGCTGGTCGAGTGCCAGGTTCTCCAGGCCCCAGCGCACCTGCTCGCCAGTCATCACCTTGCCCTTGCCGTAGCGCTCCTGCGCACGCTTGACGCCTTCGACGCCCAGCATCGCTGACATCAGACCGCGCGTGTACAGCACCGTGCCCACCTCGTCGGCCGGGCCGGTGCCCTGGCCCTTCTCGTGCACCAGCTTCAGCACCTCGGTGTGCACCTTGCTGCGGCCGGCGCCGTGCTGCATCGCGAGCGCGTTGTAGCCTTTCGCGCCTTCGCCCACGTCCTTCACGTCCGGCTCGGCGCCGCTCCACCACACGCCGTACATCTTCTCGCGCGGGTAGCCGGTGGCCTGCGCTTCTTTCAGTGCGGTCGAATTCATCACGCCCCAGCCCCACAGCAGCACGTAGTCGGGGTGGTTCTGGCGCACCTGCAGCCAGGTCGACTTCTGCTCGACACCCGGCGCGGTGACCGGCAGCAACTGCAGTTCGAAGCCCAGCTGCTTGCTGCGCTCCGTCAGCAGCGGAATCGGCTCTTTGCCGTACGGGCTGTCGTGGTAGACCAGCGCGATCTTCTTGCCCTTGAGCTTGTCGAGCCCGCCTTCCTTCTGGCCGATGTTCTGAATCAGCACGTCGGCCGCAACCCAGTAGGTGCCGGCGAGCGGGAAGTTCCACTTGAAGACACCGCCGTCAGCCGATTCACTGCGGCCGTAGCCGGCGGTGATCAGCGGGATCTTGTCGATCGGCGCCTTCTCGGTCAGCGCGAAGGTGATGCCGGTGGACAGCGGCTGGAACACCGTTGCGCCCTTGCCTTTCAGTCGCTCGTAACACTCGACGCCCTTGTCTGTCGCGTAGCCGGTCTCGCACTCTTCGAAACTGATCTTGACGCCGTTGATGCCGCCCTTGGCGTTGACGAGCTTCAGATAGTCCACATAGCCGTTGGCAAACGGCACGCCGTTCGGCGCATAGGCCCCTGTGCGGTAGACCAGCACCGGGAAGAACTGCTCCTTGGCCTGCGCGAATGCCGCCGGCGCAGTGGCCAACGCCGTCAGCCCTGAGGCCGCCAGCAGTGCCGCGGATGCGAGGGGTTTGAACTTCAACATCGTGTCTACCTCCGGAGGTGGAAAAGCACTCGTCAGTGCGGTGGGCGAGCCTCGTGGGCCCGTTGTCGTTGATTCAATGAGGGAAGGGCCACAGGCGCAACTTTTCTTTCGCGGTCGACCACAGGCGGGCCAGGCCATGCGGCTCGACGACCAGGAAGAACACGATCAGTGCGCCGAACACCATGTTGGTCAAGTGCGAGGCCAAGGCGGTGTCGACCGGGATGCCGAACCAGTAAGGCAGGTTGTCCAGCACGATCGGCAACACGATGATGAAGGCGGCGCCAAAGAAGCTGCCCATGATCGACCCGAGGCCGCCGATGATGACCATGAACAGCAGCTGGAACGAACGGTCGATCGAGAACGCCGCTGGCTCCCACGAACCCAGGTGCACGAAGCCCCACAACGCACCGGCGATGCCGACGAAGAAGGAGCTCACCGCGAAGGCCGACAGCTTGGCGTAGACAGGGCGGATGCCGATCACCGCGGCGGCCACGTCCATGTCGCGCATCGCCATCCATTCACGCCCGATGTGGCCGCGCACCAGGTTCTTGGCCATCAACGCGCAGACGCAGACCAGGCCGAGGCAGAACAGGTACTTGTCGGCCGGGGTGTCGATGTGCCAGCCCAGGATCTGCAGCCCCGAGACGTTGACCGAACCCGACGACGAGTCGTTGGTGAACCACTTGATGCGCAGGAACGCCCAGTCGGTGAAGAACTGCGCCGCCAGTGTTGCGACCGCCAGGTACAGGCCCTTGATGCGCAAGCTGGGGATGCCGAACAGCACACCCACCGCCGTCGAGCAGACGCCGCCGAGCACCAGCGACAGCAGCAGCGGCATGCCTTCGATGCGGACATTGAAGTTGTAGGCCGCGTAGGCGCCGATCGCCATGAACGCGCCGGTGCCGAGCGAGATCTGGCCGCAGTAGCCGACCAGGATGTTCAGCCCGATCGCGGCCAGCGACAGGATCAGGAACGGGACCAGGATCGCGCGCAGCATGTACTCGCTGGCCAAGCCCGGGACGACGACGAAGGCCAGCGCGAGGAACGCGACGATGACGATGCGGTCCTGGCGGATCGGGAAGATCTGCTGGTCCGCCCGGTAGCTGGTCTTGAACTGGCCGTTCTCACGGTAAATCATGCCCCCACGCTCCCTCTGGTCGCTGCCCCCCGAGGGGGCTCGCGCAGCGGACCGGCAGAGCCGGATCCGCGCACGCCACTTGGTTGAAGATGTACTTTCACGGGCATCTCAGACGCGATCGATGATCTTCTCTCCAAAGAGCCCTTGGGGCCTGAAGAGCAAGAACAACAACGCCATCACATACGCAAACCAGATCTCGATCCCGCCGCCCATTGAGGGCCCGAGATAGACCTCGGACAGCTTCTCGCCGACGCCGATGATCAGCCCGCCGATGATGGCGCCGGGCACCGAGGTCAGGCCACCGAGGATCACCACCGGCAGCGCCTTCAGCGCGACCTGCGACAGCGAGAACTGCACGCCGAGCTTGCTGCCCCAGATGATCCCGGCGACCAGTGCGGCAAAGCCGGCGACCGACCAGACGATGACCCAGATGCGCGACAGCGGGATGCCGATCGACTGCGCCGCCTGGTGATCGTCGGCCACCGCACGCAGTGCTCGGCCGGTGGCCGTCTTCTGGAAGAACAGAGCCAACACTGCGACCAGTGCGGCGGCGATCACCGCAGCGGCCAGGTCTTCCTGGCTGATCAGCACGCCGCCCTGGAAGGTCTGCTCGAACAGGAACATCGGGTCCTTCGGCAGGCCGACGTCGATCTTGTAGATGTCCGAGCCGAACAGCATCTGGCCGAAGCCGTCCAGAAAGTAGGTGATGCCGAGCGTGGCCATCAGCAGCGCAATCGGCTCCTGGTTGACGAGCTTGGACAGGCACAACCGCTCGATCAGCCAGGCCACCGCGACCATGCAGGCCATCGCCAGCACGAAGGCGATGCCATTGGCGAGCAGCTTGCTGTCGGTGCCCAGCCAGCGCGGCACCCACTCGGCAAAACGCGCCATCGCCAGCGCGGCGAACAGCACCATCGCGCCCTGCGCGAAGTTGAAGACGCCGCTGGCCTTGAAGATCAGCACGAAGCCGAGCGCGATCAGCGAATACAGCATGCCCGCCATCAGGCCGCCGAAGAAGGTTTCGAGGAAGAATCCCATCGCTTGTCCGCCTTCAGTGGCTGGTGCCGAGGTAGGCACTGATGACGTCGGGGTTGGCGCGCACCTCGTCGGGCGTGCCGTCGCCGATCTTCTTGCCGTAGTCGAGCACCACGACGCGGTCGGAGATGTCCATCACCACGCCCATGTCGTGCTCGATCAGCACGATGGTGGTGCCGAACTCGTCGTTGACGTCGAGGATGAAGCGGCACATGTCCTGCTTCTCTTCGACGTTCATGCCGGCCATCGGCTCGTCGAGCAGCAGCACGCTCGGCTCCATCGCCAGCGCGCGGCCCAGGTCGACACGCTTTTGCAGGCCATAAGGCAGGCGGCCGACCGGCGTCTTGCGGTGGGCCTGGATCTCGAGGAAGTCGATGATGTGTTCGACGAAAGCGCGGTGCGCCGTCTCTTCGCGCTCGGCCGCCCCCCAGCGGATCGCCTGCTGGAAGATGTTGGTCTTCATCTTCAGGTTGCGCCCGGTCATCAGGTTGTCGACCACGCTCATGCCCTTGAACAAGGCCAGGTTCTGGAAGGTGCGCGCGACACCCATCTCGGCCACCTGGCGCGAGTTCATGTGGCTGAAGGTCTGGCCACGGAAGCTGATCTTGCCGTCCTGCGGCACATAGACGCCGTTGATGCAGTTCAGCATCGAGCTCTTGCCGGCGCCGTTCGGGCCGATGATCGCGCGCACCTCGTGCTCACGGACGTTGAAGCTGATGTCGGTCAGCGCCTTCACGCCGCCGAAGCGCAGGCTGATGTTCTGCACGTCGAGGATGACCTCGCCGATGGGGCGATGAACGCTCATCAGGCGGCCCTCCGCGTCGGGGCGAACGTCTTAACGTCTTGGATCTTCAAGGTCGCGCTGACGCTGCCGCTGCGCCCGTCCTCGAATTTCACTGCGGTCTCGATGAACTGCTCCGGTCGCCCTTCGTACATCGCCTCCACCAGCACCTGGTACTTGTCGTTGATGAAGCCGCGCTTGACCTTGCGGGTGCGGGTCATCTCGCCGTCGTCGGCGTCGAGTTCCTTGTGCAGCACCAGGAAGCGGTGGATCTGGCTGCCGGCCAGCAGTTCGTCGCGCGCCAGGTCGGCGTTGACCTGTTCGACGCAGTCGCGGATCAGCGCATACACCTCGGGCTTCTGCGCCAAGTCGGTGTAGCCGGCATAGGGCAGGTTGCGCCGCTCGGCCCAGTTGCCAACCGCCTCGAAATCGATGTTGATGAAGGCGCAGACCTTCTCGCGCTGGTCGCCGAAGGCCACTGCCTCCTTGATGTGCGGGAAGAACTTCAGCTTGTTCTCGACGTACTTGGGCGCGAACATCGCACCATCGTTGGCGCCACCGAGCAGGCGGCCGACGTCTTTCGCGCGGTCGATGATCTTCAGGTGGCCGCCGGCGTCCAGGAAGCCGGCGTCACCGGTGTGGTACCAGCCGTCGCTGGTCAGCACCTCGGCGGTGGCAGCCGGGTTCTTGTAGTACTCCTTCAGCAAACCCGGAGACTTGACCAGCAGCTCGCCCGAGTCCGACAGCTTGAGTTGCACGCCTTCGACAGGCACGCCGACCGTGTCCGACTTGGCCTCGTTGTCGGGCTGCAGGCAGACGAAGACCGCGGTCTCCGTCGAGCCGTAGAGCTGCTTCAGATTGACGCCGATCGATCGGTAGAAGCTGAACAGATCCGGCCCGATCGCTTCGCCCGCGGTGTAGGCCACGCGCACGCGCGACAGGCCCAGCGTGTTGCGCAACGGGCCGTAGATCAGCACGTTGCCGATCGCGTAGCGCAGCCTGTCGATCACACCGACCGGCTTGCCATCCATCAGTGCCGGGCCCACCCGCTTGGCCAGCGCCATGAAGTGGTGGAACAGCGCGCGCTTGATCGCACTCGCGTCCTCCATCCGGATCATCACCGTCGTCAGCATGCCTTCGAAGATGCGCGGCGGCGCGAAGTAGTAGCTGGGGCCAATCTCCTTCATGTCGATCGACACCGTGGCCGCCGACTCGGGGCAGTTGACGATGTAGCCGCAGGCCAGCCACTGAGCGAAGCTGAAGATGTTCTGGCCGATCCAGGCCGGCGGCAGGTAGGCCAGCACCTCTTCGTCTTCGGTCAGCTTGTCGAAGGTCTTGCCGGCTGCCGCGCGGTCCAGCAGCGAGAAGTGGGTGTGCACCACGCCCTTCGGGTGGCCGGTGGTGCCCGAGGTGAAGAACATCGCCGCCACGTCGCCCGGTTGACCCAGGGCCACCTCGTGCGTGAACAGCGTTGGGTGCGACTTGTCGTGCAGCTTGCCTGCTTCGAGCAGCGTGTCCAGCGACGCCAGACCCGGCTCGGCGTAGTGGCGCAGGCCGCGCGGGTCGTCGTACCAGATGTGCGCCAGCTGCGGGCACTGTTCGCGCACCTCGAGCAGCTTGTCGACCTGCTCCTGGTCTTCGACGATCGCGAAGCGGACTTCGGCGTTGTTGATCGGGAAGGTGAACTCGGTGGCCGCGGCGTCCTGGTACAGCGGGACCGGGACGGCCCCTAACGCCTGAGCTGCGAGCATCGCGGCGGTCAAACGCGGCCGGTTGTCGCCGATCACGACGACATGCTGGCCCCGCGTCAGGCCGGCGGCCGCGAGGCCACATGCCAGGTAGCGAACCCGCTCGGCAAGCTGAGCCCAGCTGGTGGTCTGCCAGATGCCGTATTCCTTTTCCCGCAACGCCGGCGCGTCCGGCCGCTTGGCGGCGTGGTCCAGCATCAATCGCACAAAAGTCGTTTGCACGGCGCGTCAGTCTCCGGTCGGCCCGCCGCTCGAGCCCTCCGGCCGGCAGCGTTGATGGGACGCATCCTAGGCCGAAGTTTGACGCCGTGTTGTCGGTTGGACGACAATCTTCGGGCGATTCCGCTACGGATTTTCCCGAGTGGCGACCGTCGGCGATGGCCTCGCTCGGGCGACAGCCCGATAGGCGGGCCGGGCCCGCTGCGCCGGTCGAATGCGCGCCCTCAGGCTACCGCGGGTGCTTCCGCCGGCAGAGGTGTCGGCTGGTTCGCCGGTTCGGGTTGCGGCACCCCGGGCACCGTGTGGAGTTGCAGGCGGCCATGCGCCACCAAGCCGGGCAACTGCTGCAGTTCGGCCTCGGTGAAGGCCTCGTCCGCCAAGGCGCAGACCGCCCGGTTGCGACCTTCGGCTTTGGCCTGGTAGAGCGCCGCATCGGCCAGCGCCAGCCGGTCGGCCCACGGGACATCACCGCCCGCGCGCCACGCCACACCACCCGCCGAAGCGCGGATGGCCAGGGGCTTGCCCGCAGACAACTCGATCGGCATCTGGCCGATCGCCATCAGCGCCCGGTCGGCCACCACCTGCAAACCGCTGTCGTCGGTGCCCGGCAGGACCAGCAAGAACTCTTCGCCACCCCAGCGCACGACCGCATCGCCGTCGCGCAGCATCGCTTGCAGGCGCTGCGTCATCTGGATCAGCACCGCATCGCCCGCAGCGTGGCCGTGCGTGTCGTTGACCCGCTTGAAGTGGTCAACATCCAGCAGCAGGAAGGACACCGTGCGCTGCAGGCCTGCCGGCAGGCCGGCGTTGTCGTTGTGCAGCCGCTGCAGCAGCGCTTCGCCGTAGCGGCGGTTGAAGGCGCCGGTCATCGGGTCGTGGTGTGACTCGTCGCTGAGACGAGCCACGTCTTGCCGCAACCCCTTGTTGATCCGTCGCGAGCGTGTCAGCCGGTGCCAGATGAAGAAGGCCAGCAGCGCGACCACCACCGCCGCCGCGGCCCAGGCCCGTTCGCGCCACGCACGCAGTTGCAACTCGGCTTCGCGGCGGGCGTTGTCGAGCTTGAGGTTGTCGATCTCGCGCACTCGCTGCTGGGCCACGAACCTTTCCTGCAGCTGCGTGATCGCCGCTTCGCGCTGCGACGTGGTCAGCTCGTTGTTCATGACGACCCAGCGGCGCAGGGCCTGCAGCGCCGCCTGTGGGCGCCCGGCGGTCTCGAACGCATCGACCTGCTGCTCGACCAGGTCGGCCAGCTCGCGCTTGTCGCCGGTCTGTTCGGCGATGTCGATCGAGGTCTTGACCAGCGCCAAGCCTTCGTCGACGCGCCCGAGGTGCACCCAGGCCACGCCGCGGTTCACCAGCGTGAAGGCGTAGCTGTTGGGGTCGACCTTCCGGTCCGAGACCTGCTCAGCGCGCTCGGCGTAGGCCACGGCCTTCTTGTAGTCGTGCAGGTCATTGCTCAGCGCGGCGAGGTTGATCAAGGTGTTCAGGCGAATGCGCTGCAGGCCGCGGGTCGCCTCAGTGAGCGGTAGCACCTCTTCCAGCACCCGCTTGCGTTCGGTGTTTTCCTTCTGCGAGGCCAGTGTGTAGCTGTGGTTGACCAGCAGACGCACCAGCCCGAAGCCGAAGCCGATCTCGCGCGCCAGCGCGATGCCCTCGTGGGTCAATTCGATCGCACGCGGCAGGTCGCGGCGGCTGGCATTGGCGACGGACAACAGGCTCAGCGCCACCACGCGGTCGGCCGGGCGTTCTTGCTGCGCAGTGAGGTCCACTGTCTTCAGCGCATCGGTGATCGCGCCCTCGTATTCGTCCAGGGCGAGCTGCGCCGCGGCGCGGGCCATGTACCACTCCGACTGCAGTTGCGCATCGGCCGGCTCGGGCAGCGCCAGCAGCGCCGTCAGGCGTTGACGCAGCGTGGCCGGATCGGCCGATTCGGCCTGTTGGGCCTGGCGCAGCAGCAGGGTGGTGGCACAGGGGGCGCAGCGTTCGCTTTCGGCCATGGCCTGCAGGCGATCCATCGCCGCCTGGGCCGTTTTGTTTTCGCGGGCGCGCATGGCCATGTCTGCCAGCGCCGATTCATAGCGCCAGCGCAGATCGAGGGACGACTGGGTGTCCGCGTTCGTCTCGGGCGGCGCCTGTTGCAAGCGCTCCAGTGCGATCAGCGGCGACGGGTAACCGTGCAGCCGCAGGTCGGTGAGCACGGCGTCCGTCGATTCGGCTGCTCGCGCCACATTCGGTGCGCTGGCCGAATTGGCCGCCTGCGCCGGGTGCGTGGCGAGCGCCAGAACTGCCACTAGTGTTGCGGCGACCCAGCCGGCGGCGGCCTGCGACAGGGGGGCGACAACAGGACGGTGGGCGAGCGAGCGACGGGCGAGCAACAGCATGGCGGACTAGACAGCAACACGGGGTATCGGCCGTCCGCGCTGCTTCTTGATCGGTGTTACTGCTCATCGGTGCCGGTGGTTTGACGCCGTTTGGCCACTTGGCTGACAATCTTCGAGACAGCCTTGCCGCGGCAACCCCCTCCCATGGCCTCCGAAGCCCGACCCTTGCGCGAACGCGCGCGGGCACCCAGCGATGCCGAGCTGGCGAGCATCCCGTGGCTGGCCGTGCTGGAGCCCGAAGACCAGCGCATGGCGCGTACCAGCATCATGCTGGCCCACGCCGAGCCGGGCGAACAGATCTGCCGCCTCGGCCGCCCGGCCACTTACTGGTTCGGGGTGCTCGAAGGCTTGCTGAAGATGAGCAACGAGCCGGGCGCCGGCGCGCCGGTCACCTTCACCGGCGTGCCGCCGGGTGCCTGGTTCGGCGAGGGCACGCTGCTCAAGCGCGAGCCTTACCGCTACAACATCGAGACGCTGCGCAAGAGCACGGTGGCTGGTCTGCCGGTCGATACGTTCCATGACCTCCTGGAGCGCAGCATCCCGTTCAACCGCTTCGTGCTGAACCAGCTCAACGAACGGCTGGGCCAATTCATCGCCGCACGCGAGACCGACCGCCTCAACGACCCCGACACGCGCGTGGCGCGCAATCTGGCGGCGCTATTCCATCCAGTGCTCTACCCCGGCGTCGGCCAGCTGCTGCGCATCACGCAGCAGGAACTGGGCTACCTGGTCGGCCTGTCGCGCCAGCGAGTCAACGAGGCGCTGCAAGCGCTGCAGGTGCAGCGGCTGATCGCGATCGAGTACGGCGGTGTGCGGGTGCTCGATCTGCAGGGCTTGCGGCAATACGAACCCACGGGAACGGCATAACCTGAGCTTGGGTCGGAATAGGTCGAGCTTGGCGGCCGGCACGGTTCATGCGGCCGATGGCTGCCTTGCGGCATCGCGGCCGCCGTCGGTGTCCGCGCCGAGATGGCCGCATATCATCGATCGGGTTGGCATTGTTGGAGCGAGTGGGTGGGCCTGGTGCCGGCTGCCACTTCAGAGCCGCCAAGTCTCACCATGCCGCCTTGCTGCAGGCGGCCCCCCACCGGAACCCGATGGATCACAGCGTTTCCCTCATCACCACTGTTGCAGCCGCATTCGGCGCGGCCTTGCTGCTGGGCTTCCTGGCCGAACTGGTGAAGATGCCGGCGCTGGTGGGCTACCTGCTCGCCGGCATCCTGATCGGACCCACGACGCCTGGTTTCGTCGCCGATGCGCAGATCGCCTCGCAGCTGTCAGAAATTGGCGTGATGCTGCTGATGTTCGGCGTCGGGTTGCACTTCTCGCCCAACGACCTGCTCGCGGTGCGGCGCGTGGCGATACCCGGAGCCATCGTGCAGATGGGCGTGACCACTGCGCTGGGCTTTGGCTTCGCGCGTTGGTGGGGTTGGAGCGTCGGCGGTGGTCTGATACTCGGCCTGGCCCTGGCTTGCGCCAGCACCGTGGTGCTGCTGAAGTCGCTGGAGTCCCGCAACATGCTCCAGACCTTGAACGGCCGCATCGCCGTAGGCTGGCTGGTCGTGCAGGATCTCGTCACCGTGCTGGTGCTGGTGTTGTTGCCGCCGCTGGCCGGTGCGCTGGGCAGCACGACGGCGGTGGTGGCCGACACCGAGTCGCTGTGGCTGTCGATCGGGCAGACCTTGCTGCAGGTGTCGGCCTTCATCGTGCTGATGCTGGTGGTGGGGCGCCGGGTACTGCCTTGGTTGCTGTGGCAGGTGGCGCGTACCGGCTCGCGCGAGCTGTTCACGCTCGCGGTGATCGCGACGGCCATCGGTATCGCCTACGGCGCGTCGGCGCTGTTCAGCGTGTCGTTCGCGCTCGGCGCGTTCTTCGCCGGCACGGTGATGCGCGAGTCCGAGTTCAGCCACCGGGCGGCCGAAGAATCCCTGCCGCTGCGCGATGCCTTCTCGGTGCTGTTCTTCGTCTCGGTGGGCATGGTGTTCAACCCGGCGATCCTGGTCGATCAACCCGCGCGCGTGGTGGGCGTGCTCGCCATCATCATCCTGGGCAACTCCTTGGTCTCGATGACGCTGGTCATCGCGCTGCGTTACCCGCTGAACACTGCGCTGTCGGTGGCGGCCGGCCTGGGCCAGGTCGGCGAGTTCTCGATCATCCTGGCCGGACTGGGTTTGTCGCTGGGCCTGCTGCCGGCCGAAGGCATGAGCCTGATCCTGGCGGGTGTGTTGATCTCGATCGCGCTCAACTCCTTCCTGTTCAGCGCCAGCGAGCCGATCCGCCGCTGGGTGCTGAAACATTCGGCGCGGGCGCGCGAACTGGAGCGTCGCGAAGACCCCTACGCCGAGCTGCCGATGAGCACCGAACGCAAGTACCTGGAAGGCCAGGTGGTGCTGGTCGGCTACGGGCGCGTGGGGCGCCGCATCGCCAAAGCCTTGGACGAGCGCGGCATCCCCTACGTGGTGGCTGAAGAGAACCGCGAGTTGGTGGAAGCCCTGCGCAAGAACGGGATTGCCGCGGTGTCGGGCAATGCGGCCGACCCGGCGGTTCTGATCCAGGCGCACATTGCCGACGCGGCGATGCTGGTGGTGGCCACGCCCGACACGATCAACGTGCGCCAGATGGCCGAGACCGCGCGCGCGTTGAACCCGGACATCGAGATCCTGCTGCGGACCCACAACGAGGAAGAGTCCGAGCTGCTGCGCCACGAGGGCATCGGCCAGGTGTTCTTCGGCGAGGAGGAACTCGCCCATGGCATGGCCAGCCAGGCACTGAAGCGTTTCGCGCCGCCGGTGGCCGGTCGCGGCTAGCACCGGCAACCTTTGGGCCGGTGACGCGCACCCACTGCAGCGGCCAGATGACCGCGCGCAGGAGGCCGAGATGACGATCTCAATGCGTTGCACACGCCGATTCGCGCGCGGGTTGGTTCGGGCAGTGGCCCGGGTCGGCGCTGGGAGCCTGGTGCTGTTGGCGTTCGGCGCCCTGGCCGCGCCGACCGACTGGCCGCACTTCCGTTTCGACGAGGGCCACACCGGGTTCAATCCGCTGGAGCGCAAGCTCGGCCCAGCCAAGGTGCCGCAGTTGCAGCAGGCCTGGGGGGCGCAGCTGGGCCAGCTGGTGTTCTCGTCGTCACCGGCGGTGGTCGATGGCGTGGTCTACATCGGCTCCATCGACGGCACGCTGTGGGCCTACCCGGCCAAGGGCTGCGGCCAGTCGCTGTGCACGCAGCCGCTGTGGCGCTCGACCTCGCTGGCGCAGATCGTCGACTCGCCGACAGTGAGCAACGGCATCGTCTACGTTGGCTCGCAGACCTCGTTCGACAACAACAACGGCCGCCTGAACGCGTTTGCCGCGGCCGGTTGCGGGCAAGACGTCTGTGCGCCGCTGTGGCAGGGCAGGGCCGGCAAGGAGTCGATCCTCGAATCGTCGCCGGTCGTGGCCGACGGGGTGGTCTACGTCGGCGCCTACGACGGACGGCTGTATGCCTTCGATGCGCAAGGTTGCGGCGGCGCCAAGCTGTGCGACCCGCTGTGGACCGGCCGCACCCACGGCACGATCGAATCGACACCGCTGGTGGCCGGTGGTGTGGTCTATGTCGGTGCCGATGACGGCAAGCTCTACGCGTTCGATGCGGCGGGCTGCGGTGCGTCGTCGTGCGAGCCGTTGTGGACCGGCAAGCTGCCGGGGCCGGCCTTCGAGTCGAGCCCGGCGATCGTCGACGGGGTGGTCTACATCGGCGCCGCCCATGGTCTGGCCGCTTTCGATGCGGCCGGCTGCGGCGTCAGCACCTGCGCGGCCTTGTGGCAAGCAGTCGATCAAAACCAGTTCTTCGGCGGCTCACCGGCGGTGGCCGACGGCCGGGTCTACATCGGGCTCGGCAGCGGGCTCGCGGCCTACGACGCGGCGGGCTGCGGCAAGGAGCGCTGCCCGCCGCTGTGGCTGCTGTTCGGGCCCGGCTTCCAGGCTGCGATCGGTTCGTCGCCAACAGTGGCCCATGGTGTCGTCTATGCCGGCCGCAACACTGGCGAACTGTTGGCCTGGAAGGCGGCGCCCTGCGGGCAGGTCCAGTGCAGCACGATCTGGAGCGCCATGGTGCGCGAGTCGATCGTCAACTCATCGCCGACGGTGGTCAACGGCCGCGTCTACATCGGCAGTGCCGACAACCTGGCGCCCGAAGACAGCCAGGGTCGGCTCTACGTGTTCGAGTTGCCCTGAGCCGCTGCCGTCAAGGCGCTCAAAACGTGGCCGGCGTGGATCAAGCGCTGTTCGTCGCCTGCATGGCGGCAGGCGCCACCAGCGGCAGGTCCAGCGTGAAGGTGAAGCTGGCGCCGTGACCGGGTGCGCTGCGCACTTCGATCTCGGCACCCATGGCGCGCACCAACTGGCGGCTGATGGCGAGACCGAGGCCGGTGCCGCCGGCGTGCCGCGCGGCGTCGCCGACCTGGTGGAACGGCCGGAACAGCTTGGGCAGCTCCTGCGGCGCGATGCCGACGCCGGTGTCAGCCACCTCGAATTGCAGCCGAGCCATGCCCACGGGGCCGACGGTGGGCCGCACGCGCAGCACGACCTCGCCCTCGTCGGTGAAGCGCACTGCGTTGGCGAGAAGGTTCAGCAGCACCTGGCACAGGCGCTGCGCATCGGCCTTCACGCCATACGGCAGCGACTGCGCATCGAGCCGCAGCACCAGCCGCTTCTGTGCCGCCTGCGGGCGCACCAGGTCCATCACGTTGTCGAGAAAGGACGACAGCCGCAGTGGCGCGTCGTGCAGCAGGAACGTGCCCGCCTCCTGGCATGACAGCGTGAGGATCTCGTCGACCAGCGCCAGCATGTGGTGGCCGGCCTGTTCGATGGTCCGCAGGCTGTGGGACTGCTTGTCCGTCAGACCGGCCTCGAGGTGCATCAGCTGCGCGTAGCCGAGCACCGCATTCAGCGGCGTGCGCAACTCGTGGGTCGTGCGGGTGATGCAGGCGTGCCGCGCGCTCTTGGCCTCGGCAGCTGCGGCGCGCGCTTGGGCGAGTTCCGCGCGCAACTGCACCATTTCGGCATGGCGGTTCGACCACGACCAGGGGACCAGCGCCCTGAACGGGTCGGTGATGCGGCTGATGAGCGCTTGCATCGCTTGGCTCCTTTGCCTGCGCGGCATGTGCGCCCGAAAAGCCGGCGCAGCGAAGCCAGTGTTGCACTCCGGCCGCGCTGCGCATGAGGAAGGTTGCGTACGAGGAACTACGCACTCGGTGCGCAGTGGCGCGCACGCCGCGCGGCGCGAGAGGGCAAGGCGGCGCGGCTGCGCCGGCAGATCAGACCGGCCAGGCCGCGGCAAACTCCCGCGTGAGGTCGGCGGCGGCGCCTTCGCGGCAGCCGCTGCGGTTCTGGCCCGACCACAGTGGTGTGAAGTCGGCGTGGCCACGGCCTTCAGCCCACGCGCGCAGTGGCGCGATCGCGGCGGTGCCGAGCGGAAAGGCCGGCACCAGCGGGTTGACGGGCCCCCAGTCGCGCACCACGCGGTTGACGATGCCGCGCGCCGGGCGGCCGGTGAAGACGTTGGTCAGCACGGTCGGAGCGTCGGTCTTCAGCGCCGCGCGGTGCAGCGGGCTGATCAGCGCCTCGTCGCACAGCAGGTAGGCCGTGCCGATCTGCACCCCGGCCACGCCGAGCTCGTGCGCGGCGCGCACGCCGGCCGCGTCGGCAATGCCGCCGGCGGCGATCACCGGCAGCTTCACCGCCTGGACCACCTGCGGCCACAGCGCGAAGCTGCCGAGCTGGGTGCTCAGGTCGTCGCTGAGGAAGATGCCGCGGTGGCCGCCGGCTTCGACCCCTTGCGCGATGACGGCGTCGGCGCCGTGCGCCTCGAGCCAGCGCGCTTCATCCACCGTCGTCGCCGAGGCCAGCACCTTCGAGCCCCAGCCTTTGACGCGCGCCAGCAGGTCCGGCGCGGGCAGTCCGAAGTGGAAGCTGATGACCGCCGGGCGGAATGGCTCGACGACGTCGGCCACCTCGTGGCTGAAAGGCGCTCGGCCCGGGCCAGCGGGGATCGTCGCCGGGTCGATGCCGGCTTCGCGGTAGGCCGGCGAGAGCGCCTCGCGCCAGCGGGCCTCGCGTTCGGTGTCGGGCCGTGGCGGCGTGTGGCAGAAGAAATTGACGTTGAAGGGCGCCGAGGTGGCGGTGGCCAGCGCGGTCAGCTCTTCGCCCAGCGCCTGCAGGCTCAGCATCGCTGCCGGCAGCGCACCCAGGCCGCCGGCGTTGCTGACGGCGGCGGCCATGGCGTGCGTCTGTGCGCCGGCCATCGGCGCCTGCAGGACCGGGTGGGAGACTCCAAGCCAGCGTGCCAAATCCATCATCAAGAGCCTCTCTTCAGTCGCGGCTGCTGAGCAGTCTCTGCAGCCAAGGCGTCAGCGCCAGCAGCAACACGCCCGCGCCGATCGACGTGCCGAACAAGAATACATAGAGTGGAATGCCACTGCCGGCCAGCAGCCCTTCCAGCGCACCGGCCAGGTAGTTGGCCACACCGATCGCCATCAGCCACACGCCCATCAACAGGCCCACCAGCCGCCGCGGCGCGGCGCGCGAGACCAGCGACAGCCCGACCGGCGACAGCATCAGCTCGCCGATGGTGTGCAACAGGTAGACCCCGGCCAGCCATTGCGGGCCCACCGTGCCCAACTGCTCGGCACGGGTCTGCGCCGCCGCCATCATCACGAAGCCCAGGCCCAGCACGATCATGCCCAGGCCTTGCTTGGCGGTGTCGGGCAACTTGAAGCGAGAGCTGTCGAGCGACGTCCACAGCCACGCGAACACCGGCGCCAGCAGCAAGATGCCGAGCGGGTTGATGCTGAGGAACCAAGAGGCCGGGACCTCCCAGCCGCCGATGTGGCGGTCGGTCTGCTTGTCGGCGAACAGCGTCATCGTGCCGCCGGTCTGCTCGAAGCCCATCCAGAAGAAGACCACGAAGACCGCGACGATGCCGATCGCCGCGACGCGGCCGATCTCGGGCCGGGTGAAGCGCATCAGCCGGCCATCGGGCCCACGCAAGGCAGCCCAGGCGCACAGCCCCAGCAGCACCAGCCAGGCGATGGTCTTCACGGCGGTCGGCAGCGGCCGCCACAGTGCACCGAACGATGGCGCCACCGCCAACACGGCGAGCACGAACGCGATGCTCGCCACGCAGAAAGCAATGACCAGCGGCGCGTTCTTCCAGCTCACCGGCGCCTGCTGGTCGCGCAGGCCTGCGTTGCCCAACCAGCGCTGGCCCCAGCACAGCACCGCCATGCCGATCGCCATGCCGATGCCGGCGCTGGCAAAGCCCCAGTGCCAGCCGACCACCTGGCCCAGCGTGCCGACGGCGATCGGCGAGATGAAGCCGCCCAGGTTCACGCCCATGTAGAAGTAGGTGTAGCCGGCCGCGCGCCGCGGGTCGTTCTCGTCCGGGTACAGCATGCCGACCATCGCGGTCGTGTTGGCCTTGAAGAAACCATTGCCGACGATCAACAGGCCCAAGGCCAGCGGCAGCAGCGAGGGCATCGCCATCGCGAAGTGGCCGAGCATCATGATGGCTGCGCCGATCACCGCGGCCAGGCGCGAGCCGAGCCAGCGGTCGGCCATCGCGCCGCCGATCAGCGGCGTGATGTAGACCAGGCCGGTGTACAGACCGTAGATCTGCAATGCGTCGGCGCGTGCATAGCCCATCGCATTGACCAGGTACAGCACCAGCAGCGCCCGCATGCCGTAGTAGCTGAAACGCTCCCACATCTCGGTCAGGAAGATGATCTTCAGACCCGGCGGGTGGCGGTGGCTCGCGGCGCTGGTCGCGCTGGCGGGCAGCGGCACGGTGGTGGTGTTCATTCGGCGGCTGGCGCTCGTGCGGGCTCGGCGTCAAGGTTGCGCACCCCCGAGGCGACATGCCCCGAGGGCACATGCGGTGCGGCGTTGGCCACGTGGCCGGTCTGGTCGTCGAAGAAGAAATCGGGCTCGAACTCGCGCAGGAACGGGCCCTTGGGCAGGCCACCGAGAAAGATCGCTTCGTCGATCTCGATCTGCCAGTCCATCAGCGTGCGGATCGCGCGCTCGTGCGCCGGTGCGCTGCGCGCAGTGACCAGCGCGGTGCGGATCTGCGTGCCGCCGGCGGCGGTGCTGCGTTGCAGCCGCTGCAGCGCTTCGAGCAACGGCTTGAAGGGCCCTGGCGGCAGCGGCGTGCCGGCGCGGCTGACTTCGTGGCGCTGAAAGGCATCGAGCCCTTCGCGCTGATACACCAGCTCGGCCTCGTCGGAGAACAGCACCGCATCGCCGTCGAAGGCGATGCGCAGTTCGTTCGGGTGCGCTTCGGACGCGCGCGCCGAGTGCGGGTAGACCTGCGCGGCGGGCACGCCGGCTTCCAGCGCCTGCCGCACGTCCGCGAGATTGGCGGACAGGAACAGCTGTGCGCCCAACGGCCGCAGGTAGCGCCAGGGGCTCTGGCCGCGCGTGAACGCGCCGCGCTCGATCGGCAGGCCGTAGTGCTGTGCGGAGCGGAACACGCGCATGCCCGACACCGGGTCGTTGCGCGACAGGATCACCACGTCGACCGCAGGGGCGCTGGCGTTGGCATTGAAGGCCAGCAGCTTGCGCGCGAGCGAGAACGCCACGCCGGGGCGCGCGGGCTGGTCCAGCCGCTGCAATTGCAACTGCATGTAGGCGCGGTCGTTGTTCGCCTCGAAGACCTGGTTCTCTTCTTCGAAGTCGAACAGCGCACGCGAGGACAGGGCCACCACGAGGCGGCCATCGAGAGAGGCGGGCATGCGGCGGATCATACGAGCCGCGCATGAACCGCCGGCTTGTTGTACCGGGGAAAGCCCGAGGCGCCACCGGTGTTGCGTTGTCGTCGCAACGACCGTGTTTCGCCCATCGCTGGCCTAGCATGCCCGACGCTCGCAATGGCGCGTGGCGCACGGAGATGCAGATGCAGTCAGACGTGAAGTTAGGGGCTCCACCCACGGGCCCGACGGACAGCTACCGCCGCCGCCTGATCGGCGCGGCGGGCCTGCTGGCCAGTGGCCTCGGTTGGGCCGGACCGGGGCCCAGCGGTGACCCGATCCGCTTCGGCCAATCGGTCGCGCTGACCGGCCCTTTGTCTGAGCTGGGTCAGGCGCTGCACGCCGGTGCCAAGGTCGGCGCGGGGGTGGTCAACGCCCGTGGCGGTATCCATGGGCGCCCGCTGGAGCTGGTGACCCAGGACGATGGTTACGACGCCACCCGTGCGGTGGCCAATGCGCGCCGCATGCTGGGCGAAGAGGGCTGCCTGGGTCTGTTCGGCTGCATGGGCACGCCGATGGTCGAGGCGATGTTGCCGATGCTGCGCGGCACGGATGTGCCGTGCTTTGCGCCGTTGACAGGTGCCGTGTCGACGCGGCCGCGTGACTTGCGCAACGTGCTGCCGATTCGGGCGAGCTACCCCGAAGAGGTCGAGCGGCTGGTCCAGCACCTCGCGACACTCGGTCTCCAGCGCGTTGGCCTGGTCACGCAGGAGAACGCGTTCGGCAATGAAGTGGCGCAAGCCGCCGAGGCGGCGGCCGCCCAGCACAAGCTGGGGCTGATCGGGCGCGCCACCGTGCGCAGCGATGCCAGCAACGCGGCCGAGGCCGCGAAGCAACTGGCCGACGCAGCGCCCGAGGCCATGCTGGTCGGGCTGGCCGGCAAGCCGACGATTGGCTTCGTCAAGGCCTTTCGCATGATGCGGCGCGGCACACCTTTGTACGCGCTGTCGGTGATGGGCTCTGCGGCCACGCTGACGGCGTTGGGTGAAGACGCGGCAGGCATCGCGGTGGCGCAGGTCGTGCCCCTGCCGGGCAGCGCGCTGGTCAAGGTGTCACGCGAGTTCATGCAGGCTTGGGCAGCCGCGAACACGCCGCTGGCGCCTTCGCACATCGCGCTGGAGGGCTACATCAATGTGCAGGTCCTGGCCGAGGTGCTGCGCCGTTGCTCGACCCCGTTCACGCGCGCCGGCTTTCTGCAAGCCGCCTGGGGCCTGCGCTCGTTCGACGTCGGTGGCTTTTCGCTGGGCTTCGACACCCCCGGCCGTGGCGCGTCGCGCTTTGTCGACCTGACGCTGATCGCCCGCGACGGTCGGTTCATCCATTGAACCACCCGCGCGCCGGCGTATGCTCGGCGCGCCATGGCAAGCAGTCACCAGCGCATTGAGCAGATGTTGGCCGCGTCCGTCTGGGGCGCGGCGCTCGATCCGGCCGAGCGCGACCGCGTGGCCGAAGAATGCAGCGAGCGCCAGGTGCCGGCTGGTGGCTATGTGGCGGCGATGGGCGAGCCCGTCGTCCACTGGTGCGGCGTGGCCGAGGGCGTGCTGAAGATGTCGGTCACCTCGCCCGCCGGCAAGGTCAGCACGCTGGCCGGGCTGATCGGCGGCGGCTGGTTCGGCGAGGGCTCGTTGCTCAAGCGCGAATCGCGGCGCTACGACGTGGTGGCGCTGCGCCCGTCGCGCCTGGTGCTGATGCCTTTGGCGACCTTCGAGCGCCTGCGCCAGACCAACCTGTCGTTCAACCACTACCTGCAGCACCTGCTGAACGCAAGGCTGGGCCTGTTCATCGGGCTGCTCGAGTACGACCGCCTGCTGGGCACCGACGCCCGTGTCGCGCGCTGCCTGGCGTCGTTGTTCAACCGCGACCTGTACCCCGCCACGCGCGATTTCGTCGATCTGCGGCAGGCCGAGATCGGCTTGTTGTGCGGGCTCTCGCGCCAGCGGGTCAACGTCAGCCTGCGCCGGCTGAACGACGAAGGGCTGATCCGGATCGAGCCTTGTGGCCTGACCGTGCTGAACCTGGACGGGCTGCGCAGCTTCGCCGCCGCCGATTGACGCGGCGCGCGGCGCCGCGCCGCTTTCAGTGCACGAAGCCGATGCTGCCGCGCTTGGTCGAGGCCGAGGGCAGGTCGCGGGGTTCGACCTGCTCGCGGCCGTCCAGCCGGGCGTTGCCGAAGCCGGTCATCCAGGCGCGGCGCATTTCGCGCGGCGGCATGTCGGCCAGGCAGGCCAGCGTGTCTTCGCTCGGCGCCGGGTCGAAACGCCGGCCCCAGTCGTGTTCGTTGCGGATGCCCTGGTACAGGCGCAGCGCAATCGTGCGGGCCGCATCGGCATCGGGCATCTGGATCTCGAACACGTTGACGCGGTTCAGGATCGGCTCGGGGATCGCGCGCTCGTCGTTGGCGGTCGCGACCCAGATCACCTGGCTGGCGTCGATCGGCACCTCAGCGAACTCGTCGGTGAAGCTGCCGGCGGTGTCGTGTTCGAGCAGGCTGTACAGCGACCCGAGCGGGTCGTAGGCGTGCTCGCCGCGGGCCTTGTCGATCTCGTCGACCACCATCACCGGGTTGGCATAGGGGCCGTCGATCAAGGTCTCGAAGACCTTGCCCGGCCGTGCGCCCTTCCATTGGCTGGAGGCACCCGACAGCACCCAGCCGGCGGTCAGCGAGCTCATCGAGATGAAGC
The DNA here is from genome assembly GCF_056403075.1 of Ideonella sp. P3_A4. Taxonomy (NCBI): domain Bacteria; kingdom Pseudomonadati; phylum Pseudomonadota; class Betaproteobacteria; order Burkholderiales; family Sphaerotilaceae; genus Ideonella; species Ideonella sp. P3_A4. Next base: position 22,454 of record NZ_JBFUGE010000010.1, read on the forward strand.
CCATGCCGGTGCCCAGCAGGTGGGCGACCGCGCGGGCGAAGTGGGTCTTGCCGACTCCCGGCGGGCCGAGCAGCAGCATCGGCGTCAGCTCCAGCGCGTCCTTGCTGTCCTGGCACAGCGCGAGCTGGCGCTTCAGATCGTCCAGCACTTCGTGGAAGTTCGGCAGTTCGTCGTAGAGCCGGTCCATCACCGGCAGGCCCGAAGGCTTGACCTGAAAGCGCTCGGGGCCGCGTTCGAGCATCCGCTCATAGGTGCTGCGCAGGCTTTCGTGTTCGCGTGGGGGCAGCTTCTGCAGCCGCTTCTCGACCTCGTCGACGCGGAACAGGCTGCGCATGCGCGCTATCGGCAGCAGGCCGCTGACAGCGGGCAGGCGTTGGGCGGATGAGGACATGCGAACCTCCGTCGACATCGTTCACCGGCCGTGGCCTTTCGGGATCGAAAAACCATCCCCGGCAAATCCATTGAAGCAAAAGAAGCGCCCGGGCCAAACCCCAAACAGCTGCCCGATTGCGGTGCAGTTGATGGGGGCCGTGAATTCCGCCGCAGGCGTGGCTGTTGCTGCCATCGGCGCGGCGCTCATTCAGCCGCCGCCTGCTTCGAACAACTCGATCGGGTTGCCCGCCGGGTCGTCCGCCAGCACCTGGCGGCCACCGGGGCCGGCGATGGGGTCGCTGCGAAAGCGCGCGCCGGTGGGGCCTAAGGCTTTCAGCGCCGCGTCGAGGTCGTCGACCTCGATCACCAGCCGGTTCCAGCCGCCGGGCTCGGGTTGGCGGCCGTCGGCCAGCGGACGTTGGGCCGAGGTGCCGGGGCCGGCCAGCCACAGCGTCAGGTCGCCGCGGGCCAGCATCGCGAACGGCGGGCCCCAGCGCTCACTCAGGGTGAACCCTAGGGCTTCGTAGAAGGGCAGGCAGGTGTCGACATCGTGCACGAGGTAACGAACAGTGGCCACACAGTCCTCCGAGAATGGCATCAACCTGACCGCGGCCCGGCGTGGTGCGGCCTTTGCCGAGGGGGCCGGGCCCAGCATCGACGCCGCACAGCGGCGGGCTGGCGCGTAGATTGACCCGCGCCAGGCCGATGACTCAGTGTGACATTGTTCTCGCCGCGAGGTGAACGCCTCATTTCGGTGATGTTGCGAATGCATACACATGAAGCATCGCCTCGCCGAAAGCAATGGCGAAACCAAGCGGGCGGGCAGTTACATTTCCCCGACTGCGTTGTGGTTGTTCATGCGCCACCGCCGGGTTCTCTGTCCATCCCACGTTTTGTAGGCCGTTGGCCGACGCGTCGGGCACCGTCTTTGCCAATGTTGTTCTCCAGCCTGTCCTCTTTGCGCTCCCGTTTTTCGGCCTCGATGGCTGGCCACACGTCGGTCGGCGCCGAGGCGCCCGCCGGCTGGATGCGGCGCGACGAAGCCATCATGGGCACGACCGTGGCCGTCGAGCTGTGGGCCGACGACCGGCGCGCCGGCGAGGCGGCGATGGCGGCGGTGATGGAAGAGATGCGCCGCATCGACCGCACGATGAGTCCGCACAAGCCCGAGTCGGAACTGTCGCTGATCAACCGCGACGCCGGCCAGATGCCGGTGCGCGTGTCCGACGAGATGTGCATGCTGCTGGCGCGGGCGATCGAGTTCTCGCGCTGGTCCGACGGTGCTTTCGACATCAGCTACGCCAGCGCCGGTCACCTGTATGACTACCGCGCCGGCGTCGCGCCGGACGACGCCGCGCTGGCCCCGGCGCGCGAGGCGATCGGCTGGCACCAGCTGCTGCTCGACGACGCTTCGCGCACGCTGCGTTTCGGCCGCCCCGGCATGCGCATCGACCTGGGCGGTTTCGCCAAGGGCCATGCGGTGGACCGCTGCATCGCGATCCTGCGGGCTCGCGGCATCACCAACGCGATGGTCAGTGCCGGCGGCGACAGCCATGTGCTGGGCGACCGCCGCGGCCGGCCCTGGATGATCGCCGTGCGCGACCCGCGCCGCGAAGGCGAGGTCGTCGCGGTGCTGCCATTGCAGGACGCCGCCGTCTCGACCTCGGGCGATTACGAGCGCTTTTTCGAGAAGGCCGGCGTGCGCCACCACCACCTGATCGACCCGCGCACCGGCCGCTCGCCGTCCGGCGTGCGCAGCGTCACGATCCTGGCCAATGATGGCCTGACCAGCGAGGCGCTGTCGAAGACCGTGTTCATGCTCGGCTGCCAGCGCGGCCTGGCCCTGATCAATTCATTGCCGGACATCGACGCGGTTGTTGTCGATGCCGCCGGCCAGTTGCACTATTCGTCGGGCTTGCTGCGCAATGCCTGACGCGACCGATTCCCTGCACGAGGAGAACCTCATGTCATACGCCAAACTGCCGGCCCCGCGCCGCGTCGCCTGGGCCGCCGCCGCTGCCCTGGGCCTGACCGCTGCCCTGGTGCTGCCGGGTTGTTCGGGCTCGGGCAGCAAGTCCGACGACGACAGCCAGAGCCTTGAAGGCGCGGTGCCCATCGCCTATGTGAAGCGGGTCAACACGATCGGCATGAACCCGACCAACGGCGCGCCCAGCGCACCGGGGGGCGACCTGATGGTCAAGGAGATGTCGGCGCCCGGCGCGGTCGAACACAACCTGACCGAATCGATCACCCAGGGCAAGGGCGATGCGTCCGATCCCGAGGTCTCGTACAACGGCAAGAAGATCATCTTCTCGATGAAGTGCCCGGCGTCCAACACCTCGCAGGTCGACGGCGTCAAGGCCTGCACCGGTGCCTGGAACATCTGGGAATACGACATGACCGGTGCGTCGCTGACGACCGGCAAGCTGCACCGGCTGACCAGTTCGCCCACCGACGATGACGTCGACCCGGCCTACCTGCCCGATGGCCGCGGCTTCGTCTTCTCGTCCAACCGCCAGACCAAGAGCAAGAACAACCAGGCGGTGGGCCACAGCTACTACGCGCTCGACGAGTACGAGCGCGAGCGCGTGTTCAACCTGCACACGATGAGTGCCACCGGCACCAACATCCAGCAGATCTCGTTCAACCAGAGCCATGACCGCAACCCGGTCGTGCGGCCGAACGGCGACATCATGTTCTCGCGCTGGGACCACGTGGCCGGTCGCAACCACTTCAAGATCTTCCGCGTCAAGCCGGACGGCACCGACATGTTCGTGCTGTACGGTTCGCACAGCGAAGGCAACAGCTTCCTGCACCCGCGCGACATGGACCCGACGGGCCCGTACGCCGGCTTCGTCGCCTCGGACCTGATGCCGCTGTCGCGCACCAACGAGGGCGGTGGGCTGATGTTCATCGACGTCGCCAACTACTCTGAACAAAACACGCCGGCCCGCCCCGATGTGCCGGCCGAAGGCGGCCAGGTACATGCCACCACTCAGGCGCTGAACCTGGGCGGCGGCCTGTCGCGTTATGGCCGCGTGACGACGCCGTTCCCCCTGTGGGACGGCACCAACCGGTTGCTGGTGGCTTACCGGCCCTGCGAAGTGCACCGCGGTGACCGCGTTGTTGCCTGCGCCACGCTGACCGATGAAGAGATGGCGCGCCTGGCGGACGAGAACCGCAGCGAAGTCGACGTCGCGGCCGACGACCTGAAGGACGACGTGCCGCCGCCGTACGCGATCTACATGTTCGACCCGGCCAAGCAGACCTGGTTGAACGTGGCCGCGCCGCCAGCCGGCTTCATGTACACCGACCCGGTGCCCGTCGTCCAGCGTCCGGGTCCGAACGTGGTCGACCCGACCTCGGTCGATGCCGCGCTGGCCGCCCAAGGCCTGGGCCTGCTCGAAGTGCGCAGCGTCTACGACACCGACGGCCTGGGCCGCATGAGCGATGGCGTGCTGACCGGCGTCGACCTGCCGGCCGGCTGCACCAACGCGATCCCGAAGACGGCACCGACCGACGACCAGGACACGCGGGCCCAGGTGGCCGACATCCTGAAGCTGAAGGACCCGGCCGACCCGTCCTACCGTTGCGGCCCGGCGCGCTTCATCCGCGCGGTGCGCGCGGTGGCGCCGCCGGCTTCGATGATGGGCCTGCGCGAGGCGATCGGCGAGACCGAGTTCGAGCCGCAGCAGATCCTCGGCTACGCGCCGATCGAGCCCGATGGTTCGTTCAAGCTGCATGTGCCGGCCGACACGCCTGTCGCGCTGGCGGTGATCGATGAGCAAGGCCGTGCGTTCCAGACCCACACCAACTGGATCCAGGTCCGCCCGGGCGAGCGCCGCACCTGCGACGGCTGCCACAGCCCGCGCCGCGGCGGTGCGCTGAACTCCGGCACCATCGCCGACACGATGCCCGCCACGCTGCGCGCCGCGCTGGCTGGCCAGCACCAATCGGGCGAGACGATGGCGTCGACCCGCACCCGCCTCGACCCGACCGCGCTGAAGCTGGCCACCGACCTGTTCTACAACGACGAGTGGGCCGATACCAGCAAGGGCGTGACCGCGCGCAACTCGATCTCGATCAGCTACAGCGGCCTGGCCACCAAGGCGCCGGTCAACGGCATCATCAACTACCCGGACCAGATCCAGCCGCTGTGGACGCGTGACCGCGGTGCCAACACCTGCACCAACTGCCACAACGCGGGCGACACCAAGCTCGACCTGTCGGGCACCTACTCGGGCACCGGCCGCCTGGTCTCGTACGACAGGCTGCTGATCGGCGAGCCGAAGCTGGACGCCAACGGCCAGCCGGTCACGCACCTGGAAGAAGGCGTGCCGATGCTCGACCGCCTGCCGGCGCTGGTGTTCAACATGGCCAGCGAAGGCGGGGCCCTGGGTCTGGCGCGCCAGAGCCGGTTGATCGAGATCCTGTCCGGCCAGTCGCTGCTGGCGGGCACCGATGCGCGCACCGCGCACCCGAACCCGCCCAACACCGCACCCGACCACAGCGCGATGCTGAATGCGGCCGAGAAGCGCCTGGTGGCCGAGTGGATCGACCTCGGCGGCCAGTACTACAACAACCCGTTCGACGGAGCCAACGTGCGCAGCGTGCCGACGCTGAGCGAGGAGACCTTCGAAGCGAAGATCCTGCCCATCCTTCGCTCACAATGCGTGGCTTGCCACCAGCCTGTGGGCAGCAACGGTGGGCTAACATTCCGAAACAACCGCTTTGTGCTGACGGGCGACGTCGAAGGCGACTTCGGTGTGACGCTGACGATGATCTCCAACACCTGCTCACCTTCGGCCAATTACCTGCTGCAACGCCCCTCGACGATCCCGCATCCGGCGGCCGCCACCGGCCAGTCGACAGCGGTATTGCCCGTGGGCAGCGCGAACTACAAGACGATTTCCGACTGGATCGCCACGGGCTGCCCCACTCCATGACCTTGCGACGAAGACATTTCTGGGCAGGGGCCGGCGCCGCCGGCCTCGTCGCCGCGGCGCTGCTGGGCGCCTGCGGCGGCGGCGGCAACCCGCTGGACAATCCGGACGACGTGCAGAACCCGCCGGGCAGCAGCGGCCGCAAGCTGGCCTACCCGTACTTTCAGCGCTGCATCTTCCCGATCTTCCTGGCCCAGCTGCCGGTGCAAGGCGGCGGTGGTGGAACCAACACCTGTGCGGGTGGTGGTTGTCATGACAATACGACCGGCACCGGCGGTGCGCTGCGGGTGATCCGAAGCGCCACGCCGCTGGACGTGACGGACGCGGCCAACACGCCGGACGTCATCCGTGCCAGCGACATGTACAAGAACTACTACTCGGCGCAAGGTGTGACGATTCCGGGTGAATCGGCGCAAAGCCGCTTGCTGGCAAAGCCCTTGCTACTCAACATGCTGCACGGCGGTGGCCAGATCTTCGCAAACGAAGACGATGCCAACGCCAAGCTGATCCAGTTCTGGATCGACCACCCCGCGCCCCGAGATCAGGACGAATTCAGCCCCTCGACCTACGGCATGTTCAACCCGCCCGATCCCAACACCGGCACCTGTCGAACCCAATAATGCGTCTGCGCCACCGACTCGCCGCCGGGCTGGCCGGACTGACCGTCTTGCTGCCGTTGTCTGCCCGGGCCGACGAACCGGCCACCCCTGCGGTCCCGCCCATTGCCGAACCCTCGGCGCCCCCTGTTGCCAATGTGGCCCCGAGCGACCAGCCGGGCAAGCCGCTGGCGCGGGTGCGCGTGATCGGGCCCTATCTCGACATGCGCAGCGGGCCTGGCCGGGGCTACCCGATCTTCTATGCCGCTGAGCGCGAAGAGTGGGTCGTCATCGAGCTGCGCCACACCGACTGGTTCAAGGTCCGCACCGCGCGCGGTGCGGCCGGCTGGGTCTCGCGCGAGCAGATGCGGCAAACGGTCACCGAAGACGGCGTGCCGTTCGAGCTGGCCGACCCGACGCTGCAGAACTTCCTGAACCGCCGCTTCGATGTCGGCATGGGCTATGGCGCGACGGCCAAGACCTCGTTCACCCGTGGCTGGGTGGGCTGGCGCTTCTCCGACACGCTGAGCCTGGACATCAACGGCGCCGACGTTCAGGGCCAGAGCTACACGACCACGATCTGGACCGCCAGCTTCCTGACCGAGCCCTGGTCCGACAAGCGGCTGTCGCCGTTCTTTGGTGTCGGCATGGGCCACTACCACTACGTGCCGGACAAGAACCGCATCAACCGCCATGTGGTCGACGGCAACCTCGGCGTGTTCACGCTCGGTGCCCGCTACTACCTGGCGAGCCGGGTGGCGCTGCGGATCGACTACTCGCGCTACGCTGCCTTCGTCTCCGACACCAACTACCGCAACTTCCAGGCCGGCACGATCGGCCTGTCGCTGCACTTCTGACCGCGACGTCCGCCACCCCATGCGCAAAAGCTTTGTGACCCTCACCGCGGCCCTGGTGGCTGCCCTCGCGCTGCCGTCGCTGGCCGCTGCCCAGGCCAATGCCGAATCGGTGGTGGTGCCGCAGGTCGACCGGCGCGACATCAAGTTGCCGAAGTTCCCGTCCAACGACTTCGAGGTCGGCTTATTTGGCGGCATGTACTCGGCACAGAACTTCGGCTCCAGCGTGGCCGGCGGCTTCCGGGCGACGTACCACATCACCGAAGACTTCTTCGTCGAAGGCAGCGCCGGCCGCACCAAGGTCAGCGACGAGGCCTTCCGCCGCATCCTGCCGGGCGGCATCTTCACCGACAACCAAGAGACGCTGATCTACTCGAACTTCAACGTCGGCATGAACGTGCTGCCGGGTGAAGTTTTCCTCTGGCGTGACATCGCCATGCCATCGCAGGTCTTTATCGTGGCCGGTGGCGGCACCACCCGCTTCAACGGCCAGCGCATGAAGACGATCGACTTCGGCGTCGGCGTCAAGGTCTACGTCTTCGACTGGCTCGCTGTGCGCGTCGACATGCGCGACAACGTCTACACCCTCGACCTGCTGGGCAAGCGTGACAGCACCCACAACATCGAGTTGAACGCCGGCCTGTCCTTTCTGTTCTGAGCACCGCCGCCATGAGCACCCGTTCTCTTGACCTCTCGCGCCGCCAGGTGCTCGCCCTCGGCGCCGGTGGCGCTTCGGTGTTGGCCCTCGGGCTGTCGACGCCGGCCCAGGCCAGCATCGCGCCCAAGTCGCCGGCACCTGATTTCACGCTGAAGAGCCTCGACGGCCCGAACCTGCGCCTGCAAGAGCAGCGCGGCAAGGTCGTGCTGCTGAACTTCTGGGCCACCTGGTGCGGCCCTTGCCGCGAAGAGATGCCGCAGCTGAACAAGCTGTACGAGAAGTACCGCCCGTCAGGCTTCACGCTGCTGGGCGTCAACGTCGACGAAGACAGCCGCAACGCCGCCGGCATCGCCAGCCAGCTGGGCGTCAAGTTCCCGGTGCTGCTGGACAGCGACAAGCGCGTCAGCAAGCTGTACGAACTCAGCGCGATGCCGTCGACCGTGGTGATCGACCGCGATGGCCGCGTGCGCTTCATGAACCGTGGCTACAAGAGCGGCACCGAGCTCGAGTACGACCAGCAGATCCGCGCGCTGCTGAAGGAATGAGCGCCGTGATGCACCCATTTCAAGCTGGCCGCACCGTCGCGGTGCTGGCTCTGGTCGCCGGCGCCGCGTTGCTGCAAGGCTGCGCGCCGATCGAACCGTGGGTCAAGCCCTACGAGCGCGAGCGCCTGGCCGACCCGATCATGCAATTGGCCCGCGACACGCTGGCCGAGCGCCACCGTGACCACGTCTTCACCGTGCGCGAAGGTGCACGAGGCGCCACTGGCGTACAGGGAGGCGGCTGTGGTTGTAATTAAGGGCCCCCGCGCCCGCTCCGGCGGGCTGCCCCCCGAGGGGGCTCGCGCTGCGGACCGGCAGAGCCGGATCCGCGCACGCCACTGGGTCAAGTCCGTCGTCGAGGCAGTGGGCCGGGTGCTCGGCCTGGGCGGCGGATTGTTCGGCGGCATGGCCGGCACCGCACAGGCGGTGGACCTGCCGCCCGACCACGCCGAAGCGATGCTGCACGTTTACGACGGTGGCGGTGTGCGTGCCGCCGGTCCGGCGGTGCTGATCCGCAAGAGCCTGTTCGACAAGGTCTCGTTGTCGGCCACCTACTACGTCGACGCGGTCAGCAACGCGTCGATCGACGTCGTCTCGACGGCCAGCAAGTACAGCGAAACCCGCCAGCAGCTGGACCTGGGCATCGACTACGCGGTGCGCGATTCGCTGATCCACGTCAACGCCAGCAGCGGCAAAGAGCCCGACTACATCGCGCAGACCTTCGGCGTCGACGTGGCGCAGGAAGTCTTCGGCGGCATGACCACCGTCAACCTGGGCTTCACCGAAGGCCACGACGCGGTCGGCCGCAAGGGCGAGGAAGGCTTCTTCGACCATGCCGAGCATTGGCAGTACCGGCTCGGCGTGACGCAGATCCTGACGCCACGCTGGCTGGCCAGCGCGAACGTCGAAGCGCTCGCCGACGAAGGTTATCTCGGCAGCCCCTACCGCGCCGCACGGGTGTTCGGTGCGTTCGTGCCGGAAGAGGTGCCGCGCACCCGCTCGGGCCGCGCGATCAAGTTCCGCACGCTTGGCGACATCAGCGACTGGTTCCGCGGCGGCAGCTGGGGCGCCGGCCAGCGCCACTCGATGCACGCCGAGTACCGCTACTACTGGGACAACTGGGGCATCAAGGCACACACGGTCGAGGGCGGCTACAGCCGCTACTTCGGCGACAAGTGGCTGGCAGACAGCTGGCTGCGTTTCAACCGCCAGAGTGCGGCGCTGTTCTACAGCGACAACGCGCCGGTCGAGACCCTGTACCACTCCCGCAATCGCCAGCTCGGCACCTTCAACAGCTGGAGCCTGGGTGGTCGCGCGACCTATGACTACGCCAAAGTGCCGGGCCGCTACGACATCAAGCTCAGCGGCTCGCTCGAGTACGTCCGTTTCGACTACCAGGACTTCACTGACTTCCGCACTGGCAAGCCTTATGCCTTCAACGGTGCGCTGCTGCAGCTGTACCTGACGGCCAATTTCTGAATCGAGACCTCCAGCATGTATTCGCTGAACCCCTTGCGCGTCGCCGCCGCTGTTGCCAGCCTGGCCTGGCTGGCTTTCGTGACCCCCGCCCAGGCTGCCGATGCGCCTGTGGCACCCGCACCCGCGGCGTCGGCCGCCGTGGTGGCGGCTCCCGCGCCGGTCGCTGCGGCCAGCGCCCCCGAAGCGGGGCTGGACAGCCGCGTGCAGGACGTCAAAGCCGACGTGATCAAGCTCAACCGCGACCTGCTGGTGCTGGAAGAGGAGCTGCTGTTCCCTGCCAGCACGCAAGTCGCGCTGTTCGTCTCGATGGACGTGGGCAAGCTGTTCTCGCTCGAATCGGTGCAGATCAAGCTCGACGACAAGATGATCGCCGAGTACCTGTACACGCCCAATGAAGTGGCGGCGTTGCACCGCGGTGGTGTGCAGCGTGTCTTCGTCGGCAACCTGAAGACCGGCGCGCACGAGATCACAGCCTTCTTCACCGGCCAGGGTCCGCACACCCGCGACTACAAGCGCGCCACGACGCTGAAGTTCGACAAGGGCGCCGAGCCCAAGTACATCGAGCTGCGCATCAAGGACAAGCTGGCCAAGCTCCAGCCCGAGTTCGACGTCAAAGTCTGGCAGTGAATATGAGCCCCCACGCCCCGTCCCGGGGCTGCCCCCCGGGGGGGCTCGCGCAGCGGACCGGCGGAGCCGGATCCGCGCACGCCACTTGGTTGGCGCGCGGCCTGGCGGCCGCGTCGCTGACGGTGGGCGCTGCGATCGTGCACGCTGCCGAGCCACCCAAAGTTGACCATTCGATCAAGGCGCCGCACTACGGCGACACGTTGTTCTATTTCTTCCAGGACCGGCCGTTTCCGGCACTGACCAGCTTGATGGTGTCGCAGCAGTTCGAACGGCTGCCGCGCCATGAAGACGAGGCCGAGGTGCTGCGCGGGGGCTTGCTGCTGGGTTACGGCCTGCACCGCGAGGCTGGCGAGATCTTCTCGCGCCTGATCGAGCGTGGCGCCGAGCCGGCCGTGCGCGACCGTGCCTGGTACTACCTGGCCAAGATCCGCTACCAGCGCGGCAGCCCGGACGAAGCCAGCGAGGCCATGTCGCACATCGAACGCCCGCTGCCCGGCGCGCTCGAAGATGAGCGCTCGCTGCTGGCCGGCCAGATCCGCCTGACGCTGGGCGACGCGCCTGGCGCTGCCGATTCGTTCCGCGCGCTGCTGGCCCGGCCACCGGCGCCCGAGATCAAGCCGACGCCCAAGGGGCAGCCCGAGCCGCGCAAGCCCGGCTTTTTCAGCCGCATCGGCAGCTGGCTGGTCGACGCAGTGACGCTAAACTTCGGCCGCAACGACGCGCCGGTCAGCACCGCGCCCGCCTATGCCCGCTTCAACCTCGGTGTCGCGCTGATCCGCAGCGGTGACGTCGACGGCGGCAAGGCGCTGCTCGACGAGCTGGGTCGCACGCCGATGTACAGCGAAGAGCTGCGCGTGTTGCGCGACCAGGCCAACGTGGCGTTAGGCTTCACCGCGCTGACGCAGGACGACCCCGTCGGTGCCGCCAAGGCGCTGGAGCGCGTGCGCCTGCAAGGTCTGTATTCGAACAAGGCGCTGCTCGGCTTCGGCTGGGCCGCTGCTGCGCAGAAGAAGCCAGCCCAGGCTTTGGTGCCGTGGATGGAGTTGGCCAGCCGCGACCCGAGCGACGCTGCGGTGCTCGAAGCCCGCATCGCCGTGCCCTACGCGTTGGCTGAGCTGGGTGCCTACGGCCAGGCGCTGACGCGCTATCAAGAGGCCATCGGTGCCTATGACAACGAGCACAAGGCGCTGGACGAGTCGATCGGGGCGATCCGCTCCGGCGTGCTGGTCCAGGGCCTGACCGATGCCAACCCGGCCGAGGACATGGGCTGGTTCCTGCCGATCACCAAGCTGCCCGACATGCCGCACCAGGGTCACCTGGCGCCGGTGCTGGCCGGCCACGATTTCCAGGAAGCGTTCAAGAACTACCGCGACCTGAACTTCCTCAGCCACAACCTGACCGAGTGGCAGGACAAACTGGGCATCTATGGCGAGATGCTGGACCACCGCCGCAAGGCCTTCACTGAACGCCTGCCGCAGGCGCGCCAGCGCGCTTCCGAGCTGCGCGTCGACGGCCTGCAGCGCCAGCGCGACGCGCTGGCTGGCGAGTTCGAGGCCGCCGAGGCCGCGGCCGATGGCCTGGCCTACGCGAACCCGGCCGAGCGAGCCCAGCAGGCGCGGCTTGACAGCGCGCAGAAGCTGCTGGCCGAAGGTGGCGACACGGTCAAGACCGAGGTCGACTCCGATGCTGTGAGCGAGCGCCTGCGCCGCCTGTCCGGCGCCTTGACCTGGCGGCTGGCGCAGTCGCTGCCCGAGCGTCGCTGGACCGCCGAGAAGGGCCTGCGCGAGACCGACAAGCAGCTGGCCGAAGCACGCGAGCACGACGCCAAGCTCGATGCTGCGCAGCGCACCGAGCCGGCCAAGTTCGATGCCTTTGCCGTGCGCCTGAACGAGCTGTCCGAGCGCATCAAGGCTTTGCAGCCGCGCGTCGCCGCCTTGACCACCGAACAACAACAGGCTCTGCAGGACACTGCCGTGGTGACGCTGCAGGCCCAACAAGAGCGCCTGGTCGGCTACACCAACCAGGCCCGTTATGCCGTGGCCCAGCTGTACGACCTCGCGACCCAGAAACCTGGCGATGCGAAGCCGAGCGAGTCGAAGTCGAGCGACGACGCGCAAGGGGGCCAACGTGCGAAGCCCTGAGATGCGCGCCCCCCTGTTCCGCCTGACATTGCTCGCCGCCGCGCTGGGCCTGTCGGCCTGCGCCCACAAGGGCCGCAACGCCAATGGCGACGACGCGCCGACGCTGAAGACGCTGGCCGGCCGCGAGTACAAGGTCGAGCCCGACAGCGGCATCGCCGGCAACGAAGAGCAGGCGATCGAGGCCTACAACAAGTTCCTCGCCGCCGCGCCGAATGCGCCGCAGCGCCCGCAGGCCATGCGCCGGCTGGGCGACCTGGCGATGGACTCGGCCGACAGCCGTTTTGCTGCCAGCGCCAATGCTGCCGGTGCCGCCGACCCCGACTACAAGGCCGCGATCCAGCGCTACCAGGACTACCTGAAGGCCTACCCGAAAGACCCGGACAACGACCGCGTCTACTACCAGCTGTCGCGTGCCTACGAGCAGGGTGGCGACCTGGAGGTGGCGCTGAAGACGCTGGACCAGCTGGTCAAGCAGTACCCGAACACCCGCTACCTCGACGAGGCCCAGTTCCGCCGCGGCGAACTGCTGTTCACTGCGCGCAACTACGCCGCAGCCGAGCAGGCCTACGCGATCGTGCTGAAAGGCGGCCCCAGGTCGCCTGATCGGCGCCCGTCCCCCGAGGGGAGCGTTCCTGCTAGGGGCGGCCCGTCGCAGGAACCGACCGACGGCAGCCTCTTTTATGACCGCGCGCTCTACATGCACGGTTGGTCGGTCTTCAAGCAAGGCCGGCTGGAAGAGTCGCTCACCTCGTTCTTTGGCGTGCTCGACCTGAAGCTGGGCCCGCTGGAAAGCGACGACGAACTGGAGAAGGTCGAAGCGCTGACCCGCGCCGACCGCGAGCTGGTCGAAGACACCTTCCGCGTCATCAGCCTGTCGCTGGAAAACCTGAAGGGGGCCGAGTCGATCCCGGCCTACGTCGACAGCGACGTGCGCAAGACCTACGAGTTCCGCGTCTACCAGCAACTTTCGGCGCTGTACCTGAAGCAGGACCGGCCGAAGGACGCAGCCGACGCGCTGAACGCGTTCGCACGACGTCAGCCCTTGCACGCGCAGGCGCCGCTGATGCAGGCCCGCGTGATCGAGATCCAGCAGCAGTCGGGCTTTGACCTGCTGGCGCTGGAGTCGAAGAAGGAATACGTCGCCCGCTACGGCGTTGGCAGCGAATTCCGCAAGGCCAACCCCGACGGCTGGGAGCGTGCGCAGCCGCTGGTCAAGACCCACCTGACCGAGCTGGCCACGCGCTACCACGCGAGCGCGCAGAAGACCCATGCAACGGCCGATGTGCAAGAGGCGGTGCGCTGGTACCGCGACCTGCTCGACGGCTTCCCCGACGACGCCGCCGCGCCGCGCAACCACTTCCTGCTGGCCGAGCTGCTGTACGAAGACAAGCAGTTTGCCGCCGCCGCGGCCGAGTACGAGATCTCGGCTTACAAGTACCCCGCGCACCCGCAAAGCGCCGACGCCGGCTACGCCGCACTGCTGGCCTATTCCGAGCAGGACAAGCGCGCCCGCGCCGAAGGCAACACAGCGGCACTGACTGCACTGCAGAAGACCTCGGTCGAAAGCGCGCTGCGTTTTGCCCAGGCCAACCCGAGCGACAGCCGCGCCGCACCGGTGCTGACCAACGCCGCCGACAAGCTCTACACCTTGGGTGAAGGCGAGCGCGCAGCCACTGTCGCGCAGCAGGTGCTGGCGCTGCAACCGCCGGCCGCACCGGCGCTGCGCAAGGTCGCCTGGACGGTGGTGGCTCACACCTCGTTCGAAACCGGCGCCTACGACCAGGCCGAGAAGGCCTACACCGAGGTGCTGGCGCTGACGCCCGAGAAGGACGCCACGCGCACCGAGTTGACCGAACGCCTGGCGGCCGCGATCTACAAGCAAGGCGAGGCCGCGCGCAGCGCCGGCCAGACCAAGGACGCTGCGGGCCACTTCGCCCGCGTCGCAGTGGCCGCGCCGAACTCGACTGTTCGCACCGCGGCGCAGTACGACGCCGCAGCCGCGCAGATTGCGATGAAGGACTGGGCCGGTGCCACCCGCACGCTGGAAGACTTCCGCCAGCGTTTCCCGAAGCACCAGCTGGCAGACGACGTCACCGCCAAGCTCGCGCTGGCCTACACCGAGCAGGGCCAGTGGGCCCCGGCGGCGGCTGAGTACGAGCGCCTGGCCGCCGTGCAGAAAGATCCCGAGCTGGCCCGTTCCGCGCAATGGCAGGCCGCCGAGATGTACGACAAGGCCGCCCAAGGTGGCACCGCGTCGGCGCGCAGCGCATCGGCCAAGGCTTACGAGCGCTACCTGCGCCTGTACCCGGCGCCGCTGGAGCAGGCCGTCGAGGCCCGCTATCGCCTGGTCAAGCTGGCCGAGAGCGAGGGCAATGCGTCGCGTGCATTTGCGCTGCAGAAGGAAATCTTCCAGGCCGACCAGGCCGGCGGCAGCGCCCGCACCGGCCGCACCAAGACGCTCGGCGCGATGGCGGCGCTCGCCATGGCCGAACCGGTGCGCGCCAGCTACGCGCAGGTGCAGCTGATCGAGCCGCTGCAAAAGCAGCTGAAGCTGAAGAAGACCAAGCTCGAAGAAACGCTGAAGGCCTACACGGTGGCGGCGGACTACGGTGTGGCTGAGGTCGTCACCGCGTCGACCTACCAGATCGGCGCGCTGTACCAGGACTTCGGCAAGGCTTTGATCGGTTCGCAGCGGCCGAAGAAGCTCAGCAAGATCGAGCTCGAGCAGTACAACGTGCTGCTGGAAGAGCAGGCCTTCCCGTTCGAAGAGAAGGCGATCGAGCTGCACGAGGTCAATGCCAAGCGCTCGGCCGATGGCCTGTACGACGAATGGGTCAAGAAGAGCTTCACCGCGCTGCGTGAGTTGCGCCCGGGCCGCTGGGGCAAGACCGAGCGCGCCGACAACGGCGTCTCGCCGGCGGCCAAGCTGAACAGCCAAGCGATTGCGCTGCGTCAGAAGGGCGAGTTCGACAAGGCCCGCGAAACTTATGAAGCGGCGATTGCTGCCGATGCCAATTACGCGCCGGCCAGCCTGAACCTGGGCGTGCTGCACGACCTGTACCTGAACCACCCGGACCAGGCGCTGGAGTTGTACAACCGCTACCTGGCCCTCACGCCGGCGGGCGACGCCGCCGTTGGCAAGTGGGTGGCCGACGTCAAGACCCGTGCCAAACCCGCACCCGCCCCGGCCGCCGCTGCGTCGGCGCCGGCCCCAACGGCTTCCACGCCGAAGGACAAGCCATGAGACGAGCTTTACTGATGCTTGCACTGGCCAGCACTGCTGCTTTCGGCGTGCGTGCCGAAGACCGGGCAGACCTGGAGCGCACGCAGATCATCGGCAACCGCGAGCTGCCGAAGGTGCTGTACATCGTGCCTTGGAAGAAGCCGCTGCCCGGCGAGCTGGCGGGCCGCCCGACGGTCAGCGTGCTCGACGAGGTGCTGGCGCCTGTCGACCGCGAAGTGTTCCGCCGCCAGATCCAGTACGACGCTGCCGCGCACCCGGCCGCAGCACCCGCCACGGCTGCCAAGCCCTGATTCGTTTTCTTTTTGTTCCTGCTCTCGCCCTCGTGGCCTCTCGGAGAAGATTGAGATGATTACTTTTGATATGGCCGTTAAGTTCTTCAGGGACTGCGGCTTGTTCATCTACCCCAGCCTGATCATTCTGGCGATGGGCTTGTCGATTGCGATCGAGCGCTGGGTCTTCCTGCGCCGCGCGCGCAGCCAGAACAAGCGCGAGTGGGCGCAGATGCTGCCGATGCTGCAAGGCGGCCAGCTGAAAGAAGTGCTGAGCAGCGCTTCGCGTTCGGAGTCGGCCATCGGCAACATCGTCACCCACGGCCTGACTCGCCTGCAGACCTCGCGCCGCCGCGAAGACCTGGACGCCGCGATGGAAGAAGGCATGATGGAAATCGTGCCCCGCCTGGAGCGCCGCACGCACTACATCGCCACCTTCGCCAACGTGATCACGCTGGTCGGCTTGTTGGGCACGATCATGGGCCTGATCAAGGCCTTCACGGCGGTGGCGCAGGTCAACCCGGCCGAGAAGGCCGAGATGCTGTCGGCCTCGATCTCGATCGCGATGAACAACACCGCGTTCGCGCTGATGGTCGCGATCCCGTTCCTGCTGATCCACGCGTTCCTGCAATCGCGCACGAGCGAAATCGTCGACGGTCTGGAAGCCGCCAAGATCAGCTTCCTGAACCTGATGCAGCGCATCGCTCCCGAGCATACGAACCGCTGATCCGCCAACCCACATAAAGGGCTCGCGTCATGCGTGTTCGACGCCTCAAGAAACATCCAGCGGCGCTGGAGATCTCGGCCTTCCTGAACCTGATCGTGGTGCTGGTGCCGTTCCTGCTGTCGACGGCCGTGTTCACCCGCCTCGCGGTGGTGGACATGAGCCTGCCGGCGCAGAGCACCGGCGCGGCCGAGCAACTGCAGGTCGACCAACTGAAGCTTGAAGTGGTGATTCGCCGCGATGCGATCGAGGTCGGTGACCGCATCGGCGGCCTGATTCAGCGCATCGCCAACACGGGCAGCAACGTGCCGGACCTGGTCGCGCTGAATTCGCTCATCACGCAAATCAAGCTGAAGTTCCCGGAACAGCGCGATGCAAGTGTGCTGGCCGAACCCGACACGCCGTACGACAAGCTGGTGCAGGTGATGGATGCCGTGCGCTCGACGCACCACAAGCAAGGCAACCAGATCGTGCGCAACGAACTCTTCCCCGACATCGCGATCGGCGACGCGCCGGTTGTCCGCGCGAAGCCTTGAGGCTTGACGGCCCCAAAGGGAACTGACGATGAAACTCACTCCGCTGCAAAAACGCGCTGCCCATAAGCAGCGCAACACGCAGCAACTGGACTTGAACCTGACCGCGCTGGTCGATGTGTTCACGATCCTGATCTTCTTCCTGCTGTCGAACTCGACCGAGGTTGAAGTGCTGCCCGCTTCCAAGGCGGTCATGCTGCCCGAATCGAACGCCGACAAGGCGCCCAAGGTCACGCTGGTGGTGCTGGTCAGCGGCACCGACATCGTGGTCGAGGGCCGGCGCATTGCGCTGGTCTCCGACGTGATGGCCAATGCGAACGACGTGATCGCGCCGCTGCAAGCCGAACTGGAACTGCTGTCCACCCGCCAGGTGGTGCGGCAGGAGAACCAGAGCGGTGCGCACGCCATCACGATCATGGGCGACAAGGAGATCCCGTACCAGTTGCTGCGCAAGGTCATGGTGACCTGTGCCCGCGCCAACTTCAGCGACGTCTCGTTCGCGCTCAGGCAGAAGGCGGACGCATGACGCACTCGTTGTCGATCCACCTTCCACTTGATGCTGCCGTCGAGACAGGCGAGGTGCTGTCATGAGCGCACTGTCCGTTTCGTTCCACCCGGGGGTGCTCGCCTGGTCGGTGCCTGAAGAGGACGATCAGCGCTTCCGCAGAGTCGCCAGCGTGGTGATGGGCCTGTGCCTGTTGTTCGCGCTCGTGCTGCCTTGGATTCCGCTGCGGGAGCTGACGCGCGAGCAGGAGGTGCAACCCTTGCCGCCACCCTTGGCCAAGCTGTTGCTGGAAGACAAGAAGCCCGTGCCGCCCCCGACGCCGAAGCCCACTGAGGCGGCACAGCAGCAGGCGGTCAAGGACGCCAAGAAGCCCGACGAGCCGGCGCCGAAGCCCGAGCGCGACAAGAAGCAGCCGCCGGTGCCCGAGGCGCGCAACCCGATCCCCGGCAAGCCACCCGGCGAGGCGCTCGACGCGGCACGCCGTAAGGCGACCGGCGTCGGTCTGCTGGCGATGAAGGATCAACTGGCCGAGCTGCATGGTGCGCCGGTCGCGGTGCAACTGAACAAGGAAGCCATCAAGCCAGGTCTCGGTGTTGGCACCGGCGTCGGCCCGGGTGTCGGCGCGGGCGACGAGGCGGGCATTCCGGTGCGTTCGATGATCACGTCGAACGCGGCTGGCGGCTCGGGCGGCATCAACACCGCCGGCTACAGCCGCAACACCGGCGGTGGCGGCCTGGCTGGCCGCTCGACCACGCTGGTCGAAGGCACGGCCGGTGGCGGCGGTGGCGGCGGCCCGGGTGGCGGTGGTGGCACCGGCACGGGTGGCAAGGGCACCGGCGCGGGCTCACCCGGCGGCACGCTGCAGAAGGGCCACAGCGGCAAGGCCTCGCGCTCGATCGAGGAGATCCGCCTCGTCTTCGAACGCAACAAGGGTGCGATCTACGCGATCTACAACCGGGCGCTGCGTGAAGACCCGGGCCTGCAAGGCAAGGTCGTGCTGGAGCTGAAGATCGCCCCGGCGGGTCAGGTCGTCGGCCTTCGCATCGTGTCCAGCGAGCTGAAGGCACCGGAGCTGGAGCAGAAGCTGCTGGCCCGCATCCAGCAGTTCGACTTCGGGGCCAAGGACGTCGACCAGATGGTTGTCACCTACCCGATGGACTTCTTGCCGTCCTGACGTCTCAACGGTCGATGGACAGGCGGTGACGGCGGCGACGCGGTCACCGCTTTTTCTTTGTCGGCTCAGCGCATGGGCTCGCGGGCGATGATCTCGCCCAGCGAGTCATAGCTCAACCGCGTGTCGAGCTTGCCGTCACGGTCGGTGTCCTGCTCGGCCTCGATCAGCTGGCCGAGCTTGAAATGCTCGATGCGCAGCGGCATGCCGGTCGAAGGCTCCAGGGTGGTCGAGCTCTCGATCACGCCGTTTCGGTAGCTCGACGTCCATTCGTTGAAGCCGTCGCCGTCGGCATCGGTCTCGCTGCGTTCGAGGTTGCCGGCGCGAAAGAACAGCCGTGTCTCGAAGCGGCCGTCGAAGTCGTCGTCGCTCTCACCGGTGGCGAGCGAGCCGTGTTCGTAGTGGCCGATGTAATCGACCTTGTGGTCGAAGTTGCGGTCAGCCTCGACCCGCAATGGCTGGCCACTCGGGCTGTAGACCCAGCGTTCGTCGAGCACGCCGTCGTGGTCGTGGTCGACGCCGTCGCTGCTGACCGGTGCGCGCATCGCGGCCCACGTGAGCAGTGCGCCGATCACGATGCCGACGCCGGCCCAGGTCGTGCGGCTGGGCGCGCGCGTGGCGGGCGGTGTGGTGGGGGCGGCCGGCTGAGCCGTCTCGAACGCGACGACCACCGCCCGCGCGGCCTCGTAGTCCGCTTCGTCCACCACCACCCGCACCAGGCCCACCGCCGGCAGTTCCCCAACGCCGCCCTGCAGATACTCGCCGTCGACACGCCCTTGCAAGCCCTGCTGTTGCAGCAGGTGCAGCATCATGTGGGCCTCGACGCCGTTGGATGCTTCGAACACCGTCTTCATCCGGCCATCATCACCGATCCGGGCGCTCAGCGCCCGCCACGGTTCGGCCGGTCGGCGACCTCCTCTTTGTGGCCGCGCTTGAAGGGCAACGCTGCAGATGCCGACCGGGCCGGCTCGTGCGCGGCGCGATGGGCGGACGCGCCGGAGGCTTGTGGTGCCGGCGCACTGGCGGCAACAGCCGGCACCGCGGGGCGGGCAGGGCGCGCTGACACCGATGTGCGTGGCGTCACGGCCAGGCCCATCAGCCACAGCGCTGCGATGAGGCGGCCCAGCCGTCGCCAACGCGGCTTCACCGTTCGAACCCTCAGCAGCGGCAGTCGGGCGCCGGCGTCGAGCTGACGACCTTGCCGGTGAAGGTATTGACCACCTCGTCGAAGCAGCGGCCGGTGCTGCTGTCGCGCATGCGGCGCTTCACCAGGCCGTTGCCGACCCACTGCTGGCAGACCACTTCGAGGCTGCCCCCACCGCTGGCCAGAGCCAACAGCGGCAGAGGCTGTGCATGGGCGCTGCTGATCAGGCTGAAGCCGCCGGCCGCGAGGGTGACGACCGAGTCCAGCGGCACCCAGCGGTAGGCCGTGTCGCCGTTGGGTGACTTGACCCGTACCAGCACATTGCCGGACTGGCAGACCACCGCATCGACCTGCAGGTTCCGCGACGTGGCCAGGCCATCGAAAGGCGCACTGGCGCAGGCCAGGTTCTCTTGCCACAGCTTGTTCTCGCGCAGTGCCGGCAGAAAGTCCGCGTAGGGCACGCCCAACAGCATCGCGCCGGCCAGCTGCATCGGCGCCGGCAACGCCGCCACCAGCAGGCCGCCCAGGGCCGAAGCCTGTTTCGGGTGCTCAGTTACCCAGTCGACCAAGCGTGTCCACCAACCTGGACGCCCGCCTTCGGGTCGGGTGGGTTTGCGCCTGCTTGCGCCCGGCGCGGGGCGAAGAATGTCGGCCATGACGTGCTCCCTGCAAGTCGGCGCGACGGGCTGTCACGGGGGGCACACAGCCTCATGCACGCACAGCAGGATTGAGCGCCCTGACCACCTGCCGGCACATCCTTCGAATGAAGGAAGGCGCCGGTGGCGCAGGGGGTGGCAGCCCCTGCGTTCGTGGGGGCTCGGCGCTCAGGGCAGGGCTTCAGCCAAGCGTAGCGTGACCTCGCGCTTGGCTTCGCTGCCGCGTTGCATCTCCAGCCGCACCGAGGTGCCGACCGGCTGCAGCAGCTTGGCACGCAGGTCGCTGCCGCTCAGTTCAGGCGCCGGCTTGCCGTCGACCGCGAGGATGCGGTCACCCTGCGCCAGCCCGGCCGCGGTGGCCGGTGAATCGGGGCTGACCAGCACCACGTCGAAGGCCTCGGCCCCTTGCTTGATCGCGCGCAGGCCGGCACGGTTGAACGGCGGCTCGACATAGCCCGGCAGCGGCTCGAACCAGATCACGCCACGGCCGTAGTCGATGTCGAGCGCGAAGTGCGCCAGCATCTGGGTGCCGATGTTGGCGGCCTCGGTGCGTGAGCTGAAGGCGCCGGCACTGTCTTCGGCATAGCGCACGATCGGCCGTTCGACGGTCAGCCCGCCGACCTCGAAGCTGCGCAGCCGCGTGCCCCAATTGCGCGACGCGCCACCGGCGCCATACGACACCGTCTCGACGCCGTCACGCTTCATCCGCTCGGCCATGCCGTGGGCCTGGGCCCAGCGTGGCTGGATCACGGTGCTGCCGCCGTTGCCGGTGTCCAGCGCGATCAGCGCCGGCAGCTCGTCGATGCGGCCCATCAGCAGCGGCATGTCGTCGTCGAACGTGATCGGTACTGCGACTCCGCCGCCGCGGTGCTGGTAGCCGGCCAGCTTGCGCAGTGTCAGCGTCTTCGCGCGGTAGTCGAGCCGGGCGCCGAATCGTTCCAGCAACTCCAGCCCCAACAGGCCGGCCAACGGTGGCCGCGGCCCGCGCTCGACGGTGGCATACGAAAAGTGCAGTACGTAGAAGTGCTGGTCGCGCATCGTCGCGGCACCGATCTGGACCTTGTCGATGCGGGTGTACTGCTGCGCCGTCGTACCGGCACCGGCACCACCGCTGGCGCCCATGCCCTCGGGCGCCAGGCCCAGCTCCTTGGCCACCTGCGGCGTGATGATGCTGTGGCCGCCGGTGTCGAGGATGAAGTCGTAGTCGCGGCCGTTCAGCGTCGCACGCACGACCGGCGCGCCGTCGATCTCGATCGGCACGGTGGTCTCGCCGTCCAACGTCGTGTCGTCAGGTGGCGTCGGGCGAGCAAAGCGTGTCGCTGCCAATGAAGCCTGCGTGCGCCATGCCTCGACTTCGATCGTCTCGACATCCGAGCTGCCACTGTCGATCGATTCGATCTTGTGCGGCAACAGCAGCCCGGCCTCGCGCCGGTGGTCGCTGTAGCGTTCGGTCAGCGTCGAGATTGGCATCTGCCGCATGCTGCGCACCAGCAGGTGTGTCTTCGCATCGAACCACAGCTGCACCGGCTGGCCGTCGCGCGGCTGTGCCTCCAGCACCAGACACGGCTGGCAGTCGCCTTCGTTGATCTCCTGCACCGGCCCCAATTGCGCACCGGCCGCGCCGGCACGCAGCCAACCACGCTGCACGAGCCAGGCTTGCGTCGTGGTGGCTTGGCGCGCGAAGGCGCCGTTCAGGTCATGCACGCCACCCGACGGATCTTGGCGCCAACGCAGCCGGCCATCGTGGCCCTCGGCGGTGCGGAACACGCCCAGATCGGCCTGCAGCACGAAGCGGCCGCCACGCAGGTCTTCGGTGCGTTGCCAGCGGCCCTTCAGGCCCGAAGTGGTGATTCGGCCGCTGCCCTCCAGCATGGCAGCGTGGTCCCACGCAGCGCCGCCAGCGGCGGCGCGTGCGTCGACCAGCACTTGAGTGGCGCTCGGCAACGCGGCATGGGCGGAACCGGTCAAGCCCAGCACGGCCAGCCCGCCCAGCAGATGGTGGCGTCGAATCATCGGAAATCTCCCGCAGCAACACTTCGATGGCCACGAGCGTAGGCAACGCCAGCTTCGGCGTCTTGAACGCGGGTTGCGGGCTTGGAACGAGGGTTGCGCGTCAGGCCAGCAACGACCGCCGGCGCGCCCCGGGCGCGACGCCGAAGTGGGCGCGGAAGACCCGCGTGAAATGGGCCTGATCGGCAAAGCCTGCGTTGGCTGCAATCTCGGCCAGCGGCAACCCACCGTGGACCAGCGCCTGCTCGGCCTGCTCGACGCGCCGGCGCCGCACATAGTCGCCCACGGTTTCGCCACGCGCTTGCCGAAAGGCGCGCGCCAGATGCGACGGGTGCAGGCCGCAATCGCGTGCCAGCTCGCCCAAGCCCGGTGCCTGAGCCAGGTCGGCTTCGAGCCGATCGATGACCCGTGCCAGCCACACCGGCTCGACACGCGGCGCCGGGCTGCGCATCGCCGTGCTCAGCAGCTCGATCGCTGCCGCGGCGCAGGCCAGCGGCGCGGCGCTGTCCTGCGCAGCCATCTCGCGCGCAAGCCGCTGCAGCGCGGCGTGGTGGGACGGCAGCACAACATGGCGGAAGTCGGCGAGCCAGTCGCGCAGCGCTTTGTCGCCCTCGACCCAGCCGTCACCCAGATGCAAGTTCACGCATCGGCCCGGCGCGGGCAGAAACCGATTGCTGTGCTGATGGCCGGCCGGGTGGGCGAGTACTGTGCCGGCGACGCAGGGATGATCGCGGCCGCTGGCGTGCAATTCGAACCCGCCTTGCAACACCACGCACAGGTAAGCGTTCTCGTGTTCGTGGTGCGGCACGCGCATACCTGGCTCGTGATCGGCCGCGTTCAGCAGCAGGCCGCCGCTGCTCACGCGCTGCGTCATCGCGCCGTAGTTCTGCCCCGCGTCGAGCGGAGCGGCCGGCTTAGGCGTGGCAGGCGAGGGTGCAGCAAGCATCGGCGAAGTCTAGGCCGAGTCGAATGGCCTCATCACGTCAGACCGTGATCGAAGCGGTCGATGCCGCGAGCACTGCGTTCAGAGCGTGTACGCGAACTCGTAGAAGTGCTGGCCGCTCTCGATGCGCAGTGAGAAGCTTCCTGCAATGCCCGCCAACTCACCGCTGCCCGAGCCGGGCACGACGCCGATCGACAACTGCTGCGCGCCGCGGTCCATTGAACCGCTGTGCTGGAACACGAAGCTGCCAGCGCGACCGTGCAGCGTGCCGACAAAACGCTCGATCGCGACATAACCCGCCGAGCCCGGCGTTTCGCTGACAGCGGTCAGCATCTGACCTTCGCCGGTGCCGTTGAGATCGCCGCTGAAGCGCTTGTGCAGCAGCATCCGCCCCAGCTGCGTGCCACTGCCCTCGACCGCAGCGGTCTCCGGCCCGGCGGGCTGCGGCTCCATCTTGACTTCGAAGCGGCCACTGGCAATGCGAGCCTGCGAGGAAGGCGTCTGGTCCGGTGGCAAGGGCATCTCCGGTCGAGCGGTAGAAACGGGGCGGGCCCGCATTCGACATCAAGCCCTTGGCCTTGTCCATCACACGCAAAAAGGGCTCGCCTCAGCGAGCCCTGCACCAGCGGCCCTCACCGGGCCGAATCGTTCAACTCAAGGATTGGCTTGTATCAACGAGCACTCGGAGACACCCTTCTTGCCCTTCTCCGCGTCGACCAGTTGCAGCTTCGATCCACCCGACATCATGCCCATCTTCACCTCTTGCCAGACGAAGTACAGCTTGCCAGCTTCGGTGTCGACATCCAGGACGGATCCGTCCCCTTGAGAGGTGATGTGATGCTTGCCCGGCGCCAAGTCGAACTTGAAGTAGGAGTTGGGGCCGGTACTGCCGGCCAGCTTGCCATCGACCGCGACGGGCATGGACAGCGCGGCACCGAGGGATTCATTGCGGTAGACATAGACCTGTGCGACACCGGCCTTCGGCTGGAAGGTCTTGGCGGCACTGTCGGCTTCCGGCGGTGCCTTGTTGACGCTGGCACAGCCAGCGAGGAACGCAAAGGCACAGATGACGGCGACCTTACCCACGGTGGCAGCGAATTTCATGGTGTTTTCCTTTGGCTGAAAGATGGGGAAAGCCGGCCGTCAGGCCGGCCGCTGGGGAGGATAGCCGCGGGCACCCGAGGCGGTTTTGGTCCCCCTCATCGGGGGGTGGGTAAGGCGAGGCGGCGAGCCCGCGGCCGGCGCTCAGCCGCGTGGTGAGGCCGATGGCGCCTGCGCCAGACGGCCGGCCAACTGCAGCCGCAGGATTCGTTCGAGCGTCGCCGATGGCACCGCAGGATTGGGCCGCTGGGTCAGCCCGAACAGGTTGCGCCCGACCTGCACCGGCGTCATCACCAAGCCCCAAGGGAAGCCCCACCAGCCCAGCACCAGCGAGAACAACGCATCGCCCAGCTTGCGCTTGGTGCCGCAAGGTTGGCACGACACGGTGGGCCGGCTGGACCACGAAGTCATCAGCAGCGCCGACCAGACACGGTAGGACGTGTGCACGTCCACCGGGCCGGGCCCTTGGCAGCGGGGGCAGGCGCCGCGATGCACCTCGCCGAGGTAGCGGGCAACATCCGCTGCCGGCAGTTGGTTGGCGGTCTGTGCGACCACACCGCGCTGTTCGCACTCGGCGTTGCAGAAGCGTTGATTGCCTTGCCGGCGTCCTCCGAACAAGATGGTCGTGTTGCAAAAGGCGCAAGCGGCCATGGGTATTTCCCTCCGAAAAAAGAAGGGCGTCTGATCGCGCCCTGATGTGTGACCCCGGAGGATAGATGGACGCCACCCAGATCGAGGAGGGGACTGGCCACTGCCTACGTGACTTACTTCACCCGACCGTAAAGCGGATTTCAGGCGCGCGTGCCCCACTGCGCGCCTCTTGGCCTTGTCTTCCATGGGCGCGCGAAGCGCCGCCCATCTTCAAGTGGCGTGTGCGGATCCGGCTTGGCCGGTCCGCTGCGCGAGCCCCCTCGGGGGGGCTTCGCTCGGACATGAACAGTCCTGAGGACTGTTCGTG
>NZ_JBFUGE010000011.1:0-41950 GCF_056403075.1 Ideonella sp. P3_A4
CGCTCGATCACCGTGTATTGATCGACCGCCGAACACGATCTGGCACCCAGATCGCTCCCCAGCCCACAGTCGTGGGCTTCGCGGGGCCCCGCTTCCATCCAGGAGCCGGGCCCCGCACCTCTTTTGGGCCAGGTCAACCCCGTCTCGGCGGTCGATCCGCCGGCCCGCATAAAATTGCCGGTTCTCCCCCCGCTACCCCGACCGGCCCCGCACCGGGGCCCTGGACCGCCCATGGCCGCAGACACCACGCTCCCCCGCAAAGAAGAACCCCTGCAGATGGCCGACGCCATCCGCGCGCTGGCGATGGACGCCGTGCAGCAGGCCAACTCCGGCCACCCCGGCGCGCCGATGGGCATGGCCGAGATGGCGCAAGCCCTGTGGGGCCGCCACTTCAAGCACCACCCCGGCAACCCGCACTGGGCCGACCGCGACCGCTTCGTGCTGTCCAACGGACATGCGTCGATGCTGATCTACGCGGTGCTGCACCTGACCGGTTACGAGCTGCCGATCGAGCAGCTGAAGGCCTTCCGCCAGCTGCACAGCATGACCCCGGGCCACCCGGAAGTCGATGTGACGCCCGGCGTCGAGACCACCACCGGCCCGCTGGGCCAGGGCATCACCAACGCGGTCGGCATGGCGCTGGCCGAAAAGCTGCTGGCGGCCGAATTCAATCGCGACGGCCACCAGATCGTCGACCACCACACCTACGCCTTCCTCGGCGACGRCTGCCTGATGGAAGGCATCAGCCACGAAGCCTGYKCGCTSGCCGGCGCCTGGRRGCTGMRCAAGCTCRTCGCSYTSTACGACGACAACGGCATCTCGATCGACGGCCAGGTCGCCCCCTGGTTCATCGACAACACGCCGCAGCGCTTCAAGGCCTACGGCTGGAACGTGATCGACGCGGTCGACGGCCATGACGTCAACGCCATCGATGCCGCCATCGCCAAGGCCCGCGCCTCGAGCGACAAGCCGACGCTGATCGTCTGCAAGACGGCCATCGGCAAGGGCTCGCCGAACCGCGCCGGCACCGCCAAAGCCCACGGCGAGCCGCTGGGCGGCGAAGAGATCAAGCTGACCCGTGCAGCGATCGGCTGGGACCATGACGCCTTCCAGCTGCCCGACGAGATCCTGCACGCCTGGGACGCGCACGACGCCGGCGAGAAGGCCGAAGCCGACTGGAACACCCGTTTCGCCGCTTACGCCGCCGCCTTCCCCGAAGCCGCCGCCGAGTTCACCCGCCGCATGGCCGGTGACCTGCCGAAGAATTTCGCCGAGCTCGCCGTCGAGGCCGTCGGCAACGCCCACGACAAGGCCGAGACCGTCGCCAGCCGCAAGGCCAGCCAGATCGCGCTCGAGCACTTCACCGCCGCGCTGCCCGAGCTGCTGGGCGGCTCGGCCGACCTGACCGGCTCGAACCTGACCAACACCAAGTCGACGCCGGCGCTGCGCTTCGACACCAAGACCGGTGCGGTCATCAAGAACGAAGCCGGCCAGATCGGCCGCCACATCAACTACGGCGTGCGCGAGTTCGGCATGGCCGCGGTCATGAACGGCGTCGCGCTGCACGGCGGCTACATCCCCTACGGCGGCACCTTCCTGACCTTCAGCGACTACAGCCGCAACGCGATCCGCATGGCCGCGCTGATGAAGCGCCGCGTGATCCACGTCTTCACGCACGATTCGATCGGCCTCGGCGAAGACGGCCCGACGCACCAGTCGGTCGAACACGCCGCCAGCCTGCGCCTGATCCCGGGCCTCGATGTCTGGCGCCCGGCCGACACCACCGAGACCGCGGTCGCGTGGACGATGGCGCTGGCCAACAAGCACCGCCCGAGCGCACTGCTGCTGTCGCGCCAGAACCTGCCGTACGCACCGAAGCAAGATGCCGACGTGATCACCCGCGGCGCCTACGTGCTGGCCGAGCCGAGCGAAGTCGGCCTGAAGAAGGCCGCGCAGGCGGTCATCATCGCCACCGGCTCGGAAGTGCAGCTGGCCCTGCACGCACAACAGCTGCTGGCTCAACACAAGGTCGCCGTGCGCGTCGTCTCGATGCCGTCGACCACCGTGTTCGACCGCCAGGACACCGCCTACAAGACCGAGGTGCTGCCCCCGAAGCTGCCGCGCATCGCGATCGAAGCCGGCGTGACCGACTTCTGGTGGAAGTACGGCTGCGCCGCCGTGGTCGGCATCGACCGCTTCGGCGAATCGGCCCCGGCCGGCGTGCTGTTCAAGCACTTCGGCTTCACCGCGGAAAACCTCGCGCTGACGGTGCGTAAGGTCCTCAGCAAGTGAGGCAGCGACTTGTCGGTGGGCTGCTGGCGGGAGCCTCGATGCTGGCTGCCGGCCAGACACCGATCAAGGAGCCCTCCGCCCCGTTGAATTGCCTGACGCCGACCGCGAGCACGCGTGGCGCGCCAGAGTATCCATTTGACGCATGGAAGACGGGCAAGCCGGGTCTGGTGGAGGTTGAGCTGAAGTTCGAAGCATCCGACGAACCACCACAGGTAAAGGTTCTAACACGCCGAGGTGGCGAGCCCTTCGTCGAGGCGGTCCGAGCCCACGTGAGCAGCTATCGAATGCCGTGCCAGGTCGCTGGCACGGCACCGGCGCGGTTGCGACTTAACTTTGTCTTCGAACCGGAAAAGCACGAAGTGGCTCAGCCAGAGCCTCGTGACCCCGACCACGAACGCAAGGTTCGCTTGCAAGGCTGCATCTCGCACCTTAGTGGCAGGGGGGGGCCCGGCTATCCGAATGATGCGCGACGCATCGACCTTCAGGGACGGGTTGCATTACGAATGCGCTTTTCCAGTCCCGACACCCCGCCTCAATCGGAGGCCTTTTCAACAGCGCGCAACCGCCCTCTGGCTCGGCACATTGAAAAGTGGGCGGAAGGGCTGCGAATGCCATGCCATGAGGGGGCGCTAGTGGACGCGACGGTAGTTTATGTGTTCAAACTTGACGGCACTGGGGAATACGGGTTCAAGCCAGCCACACTCAACCAGTTTCTCGCCAGCGCGAAGGGCATACGTGAGCAGCGCGTGAACTTCGACTTCACGACGATGTCTTGCCCGTTCGACTTGACGTTGCACTACTTGCAACCCAGCCTACCCAATTCCGTTAATCAGCTCGACAACTACAACGCTGCCCGTGAGCCGTTCCTGGAATGGCTCGCATCTCTGGAACTAAACATTCCGTCAGAAAGGCTGGACTGGGTCTACGCTGACAATCTCACCCTGCACGTTCCCTGCGCTCGACTCAATCTCAACCCCCAGGAGTAGCTACATGACCATCAAGATCGGTATCAACGGTTTCGGCCGCATCGGCCGCATGGTGTTCCGCGCCGCGGTGCAGAACTTCGCCAACGACATYGAGGTCGTCGGCATCAACGACCTGCTGGAGCCGGACTACCTGGCCTACATGCTGAAGTACGACAGCGTGCACGGCCGCTTCAAGGGTGAGGTCGCAGTCGACGGCAACACGCTGATCGTCAACGGCAAGAAGATCCGCTTGACCGCGGTCAAGGACCCGGCCGAGCTGAAGTGGGGCGAAGTCGGCGCCGACATCGTCGTCGAGTCGACCGGCCTGTTCCTGACCAAGGAAACCGCCGAGAAGCACCTGGCCGCCGGCGCGAAGAAGGTCATCCTGTCGGCCCCGTCGAAGGACGACACGCCGATGTTCGTCTACGGCGTCAACGACAAGAGCTACGCCGGCCAGGCGATCATCTCGAACGCCTCGTGCACCACCAACTGCCTGGCCCCGGTGGCCAAGGTGCTGAACGACGCCTTCGGCATCAAGCGCGGCCTGATGACCACGGTGCACGCCACCACCGCGACGCAGAAGACCGTCGACGGCCCGTCGAACAAGGACTGGCGCGGCGGCCGCGGCATCCTCGAGAACATCATCCCGTCGTCGACCGGCGCTGCCAAGGCCGTCGGCGTGGTGATCCCCGAGCTGAACAAGAAGCTGACCGGCATGGCCTTCCGTGTGCCGACCTCCGATGTGTCGGTGGTCGACCTGACCGTCGAGCTGAACAAGGAAGCCAGCTACGAGGACATCTGCAAGGCCATGAAGGCCGCGTCGGAAGGCGCGATGAAGGGCGTGCTGGGCTACACCGAGGACAAGGTCGTCTCGACCGACTTCCGCGGCGAAGCCATGACCTCGGTCTTCGACGCCGAAGCCGGCATCGCGCTCGACAAGACCTTCGTCAAGGTCGTCAGCTGGTACGACAACGAGTGGGGCTACTCGAACAAGGTGCTCGAGATGGTTCGGGTGATCGCCAAGTAAGGCGTTTGCCGCTGCAGCGCGAAAGGGCCCTACGGGGCCTTTTTTCATGGCCATCATCGGGCAGGACGCTGTTTCCCGATGACATCCGTCTCACGGTGCCCAAGCCCAGGCATGGCAAGATGATCGCTTCTGGAGGAGGAAAATCATGAAACACACCACCACCGCAGTGGCGCTCGCGCTCGCGGTCAGCTTCAACGCCTCGGCCGCCGCGCCGAATCACTACGAATGCGTGCTGCTGCCCGGATCTGCGCAGGGTGCCCAATTCCTGGACGACCAGGGCCGCCTTGGTGGCACGTCGCTCGTGCCAGGAGACAGTGAGGCAACTGCCTCGTTCTGGCCGCAGCCTGGGCGGGCGCCGCAGCATCGCGCGACGCCGGCCGACTACGAATGGGGGTTGGTCGAGATCAGCGGCATGAACAACCGCGGCGCGTTGATCGGTACGGTGCGCGCAGGCATCCAGCACCCGACCCTCTGGGATTGGCCGAAGAAGGGCGGATCTACCTTGCTGCCGTTGTTGCCCGTCCCCTATGCCGGGGGAGATGGCGTCGCGCTGAATGACAAGGGACATGCCGTCGGCTTCAACAACACCGCCGCGGAGGTAAACCATGCGGTGCTCTGGAAAGACGGCAAGGTGATGGACCTGGGTGCCCTCGATACATGGCAGCCCGCACGCAAGGCCTGGAGCATGGCGCTCGGCGTCAACAACAGCGACGATGTCGTCGGCTACGCGCAGGGAAAGGGCGACGAATTTCGTGCGGTGCTGTGGCCGAAGGGCCGGAAATCGGGGCTCGTGGATCTGAGCGCGGACCAGTGGGCCGACGGCACCTTTGCCCGGGCCAACGCCATCAACAACAACGGCCTGATCGTCGGCTCCACCAACAAGCACTACGCTGAAGTGAATGAGTTCTTGGCCGTGGCCTGGAGCGAGCGCAAGATGGTGCGGCTCAAGGGACTGACGGACGACGATTACTCGGGCGCGGCTCTCCGCGTCAATGACCAAGGGGTGATGGCCGGATGGAGCCAGCCCGTGTCGTCCGGGCCCGCCCTGGACGTGGTCTGGTACGCCCTGGATGCCAAACCCGTCGATCCCAACGCCTTGCTCGATGCGCGCGGCTGCCAGGACGCGGCCGGTAACCGCTACGCCGTCGAGAGCATCTCCGACCTCAACAACCTCGGTGAGATGCTGGCAACCGGCAAAGTCGCGGGGCTCAACTTGAGGGCCCGATTCAGACTGTTGCCTCGGTAAACGTCAAGGTGTCGGCGATGGCACCCGTAGCAGCCTCGTGGATCTGGGGGCTTCGGCCTTCGGTGTCTATTCCAAAGCCTGGTCCGTCAACCGCTACGGCGTCGTGGCGGGCAACAGCTCGGTGGGCCTCGACACGTCGCACATTCGCCCCATCGGCTGGACTGGTGGCGAGGCCTTCGACCTGAAGCCCGCCGTCAATGAGATGGATTCAAGGGCCAGAGACATCAACGACGCGGGCACGGTCGTCGGTCACATCAATTCTGATACGCCGCGACTGCTTGCGTTGGTCTGGCCGCACTACCAAGATGCGCCTATCGATCTGAACACCCGTCTCGACGCTCGCGGCTGCCACGATGCGGACGACAACCGCGCACGATTGACCCAAGGCGTGGCAATCAACAACCGCGGCGAAATCCTGGCCAAGGGCCTCTTCGGGTTCTCACAATTCGAGTGGTTCCGGCTGGTGCCGGTCAGCAATCACTGACACCGTCGAACTCTTGGCGTGACGCTTTCCGCGCGCCAAACGGCATGTCCAGGGGGCCCCGCGGGCCAATGCCACTCAGATATGCGCGCAAGGGCCTGACTGCAGCTAAAAAGGGGAATGTGTTGAACACGTTCCCCTTTTGCTTTGCGCCTGCTTCAAAGTATGCTGAATCAGACCCTGCAACACGCCCCTGCTGACGCGCTGGCGCAATTCGCAGAGTTGATCGACAACGAATGGATCGAGCAAGCCGTGGCGGCCAGCGGCAAGGCCAGCATCCGGCGCCGTAAGCTGCCGGCTGAGCATGCCGTCTGGCTGGTGATCGGGCTGTCGCTGTATCGACAGCTGCCGATGTGGCAGGTGGTGCAGCAGCTGTCCTTGAGCCTGGATGCCCAGGCCCTGCCAGCGCCCAGCGTCAGTGTCCAAGCCCGCCAGCGCCTGGGCTGCGAGCCGCTGCAGCAGTTGTTTGGCCTGATCACCCAGGCCTGGAGCCGCCCCAGCGCGACGGCGGCGCCGCTGCGCGTGCTGGCTGTCGATGGGGGGGTCTGGTCGACACCGGACACGCCGGACAACCGCGCGGCGCTGGGAAGTGGCTCGACACAGCACGGGCCGCTGCCCTGGCCTCAGGTGCGCGCAGTGTGCTTGCTGGACACGCACACCCACGAGTTGCTGGATGCGCGCATCGGCAGCATGGATCAAGGCGAGCTGACGCTGGCCGCCGAGTTGCGGGGGATCGACCAGTCGCTGACGATATTCGACCGCGCCTACTTCAGCGCCGCGTTCCTGCTGCGCTGGCAGCAGGGCCAGCAGCGCCACTGGCTCATGCGTGCCAAAGACAACCTGCGCCACGAACTTGTGCAGACGCTGTGGGCCGGTGACCAACTCATCCGCATGCCCGTCTCACAACGGGCACGCCAGCTCGATCCCCAACTGCCCAGTCACTGGCAGGCACGCCTGATCACGCTGACGGTGCAAGGCAAGACGCGTCGCTTCATCACCTTGCTGGTTGATCACAAAGCGCACCCGGCGCAGTACCTGGCGCAGTTGTATCACCAGCGCTGGGAGATTGAGCTGGCGTTCCGGGAGATCAAGCAATTGCTGCATGGCGGCCAAGCGGTGCTGCGCAGCAAGCAGCCCGATTTGGTCAAGCAGGAGGTGTGGGGGCTGCTGATCGCCTACACGCTGCTGCGGCGCTGGATGCGCAAGATGGCCGAGCATGCGAAGGTCGAGCCGCAGCGCATCAGCTTCCACACCGCGCAGCACGCCATCTTGAACCTGCTGCACACCGCCAGCCTGCTGACGCCCGCAACGCTGCCTCAGCGATTGGTTGATCTGCTCGAGCAGGCCCGCTACTTCGTGCTGCCTCCCAGACGCCCGCACCGCTCATGCCCACGCGAGGCCAAAAACCGCGCGCACAAGTTCCCAAAAAAAATGCCAGTCAGGGTTAACTGACTGGCATTGGCCCGAGGGCCCCTTTTTCTTGGGGCCGAATGCAAAGTTCTGTACGTGCAGTGATGCGTCAACTTGGCGCATTAGAGTGGCAAGTCACCATCAACTGCCGGAGGAACATCGTCATGTCATCGATTCAATCCATCCTTGCGCTGGCCACCCTGGCCGGTGCCGCCACGGCTCACGCCGTCGAGCCCGTTACCTACCGCTGCGAGCGCTTGATCGGCGGCAAGGGCAATGCGCACGGCATCAACGATCGCGGCGAGGTCGTCGGTACCGCGCACGTGCCAAAAGACGCCTGGCATGGTGCGGTCTGGCGCCAGCAACGCGCACAGGCGCTGGCGAACGCCGCCGGCTACGAAAAAGATGCGGCCGTGGCGCTGGCCATCAATCGCCAGGGGAACGCGGCCGGAAACCTGAACCACGACGGTCTCTACAAACCAGTGCTCTGGACGCAGGGCGTGGCCACAGTCCTGCCACAGCTGGCCGACAACCACACCGTCAGCGGCGAAGCCCTCGACCTCAACGCCCGCGGCCATGTCGTCGGCTACGGCAGCAACGCCCAGGGCACTCGGCACGCCTTGCTTTGGAAGAACGGCAAGGTGATCGACCTCGGCGCGCTGGAAGGCCCCGACGGGGCCCGCAACACCCCCAGCAGGGCCAACGCCATCAATGCTTCAGGCATGGTCGTCGGCCAAAGTGAATCGACCCGAAGCCGACCCGGTGCCGTGCAATGGATCGACGGCCGAGGCAGCATCGTCGACCTCGGCGCCGTGGCCTACGGTACCTACTCGGACGCCACGGCTGTCAACGGTCACGGCGTGGTGGTGGGTGTCAGCAGCGTGGGCGACGGCGTGGCGCATCGCCCGATCGCTTGGATCAACGGCGCTGCGTTCGATCTGAAGGCACCCGCCGGTACCGACGGGTCGACGGCCACCGGCATCAACGACGCCGGCACCGTCGTCGGCGCCATCGAGATCGGCAGCCGCGGCGCGCTGGTCTGGCCTCACTACGACGATGAGCCGATCGACCTGAACATCCTGCTCGACGCCGACGGTTGCCACGATGGCAACGGCAACGTCTATCGCCTCACCTATGCCGGTGCGATCAACAACCGCGGCGAGATCCTGGCGGGCAGCTTCAACTTCCCCCACCTCGAATCGTTCCGGCTGGTCCCCGTGACCAGCCGCTGACGCCGACGCCGGCCGGTGTTCAACGCGAGGGCCCTGCGGGGCCCCGTGGCGTCACTCGAAATGCCGCGCCAACACCGGCTGCACGCTCGAGTGGCTCTCGATGCGCTTGAGCAGCGCGCTGAACTCGGGCCGCTCCTTGGCCAAATGGGCGCGGGCGCCGGACCACTTCGAGACGACTGCGGCCATCAGGTCGAGGGCGCCGGGGGTGGCGTTGCCACTGAGAAAGGGCGTCGCCGGGAACTGGTCGGCAAAGATTTCCCAGTGGCGGTGCAGCATGCGGCGCGCCGCTTCGCGCACCGATGCGCGGGCCTCGTCGCCGTCGTCGGTGGTGTAGCGCTCGGGGTAGTCGCTGGCGCTGATCGCGCTGTAGCAGTTGGCGGCGATGAAGACCAGGCCACGCAGCGTCTGCGCGCGAGCGCTCTCGTCGCCGGGCAGCAGCGCGCTTTGCGGGTGCTGCAGCCCCAGGTGGATCAGGATCGCCGCACTCTCGGTCATCACGCTGCCGTCGGGCAGCACCAGGGTCGGGATCTGCGCCAGCGGGTTGACGCGGCGCAGTTCGTCAATGGCCGAGTCTTCTTCCCAGGCCGACGCGCGGACCTGTCGGAAATCAAGCCCGCAACGCTCGAGCGCCGCTTCGACGATCGCCGAACCGCTGCCGCGTGAACCGTAGAGTGTGTACATGGGTGGTCTCCTGTGGAATGAGAAGGGGAGAACGACAACAACAACTACAACTCAGGTCAGAACCAGCGGCAGGCTGCGCAGCCGCTGGCCGGTGARTGCGAACAAGGCGTTAGCGAGCGCCGGCGCCACCGGCGGCAGGGCCGGCTCGCCCATGCCGGTGGGCGCGCGCGCGCTGTTGATCAGGTGGGTCTCGACCACCGGCGCGTCACGCAAAGCCAGCAGCGGCTGGTCGGGGAAGTTGCGCGCCTGGACCTCGCTGCGCACGATGTCGATGCGGCCGTGCAGCGCCGCGGTCAGGCCGAAGACGATGCTGCTCTCGACCTGCTGCGCGACGCCGTCGGGGTTGACGACGGTGCCGCAGTCGACCGCGCAGACCACGCGGTGCACCCGCGGCTTCTTCTTGCCGTCGACAGTCTCGACCGAGGCTTCCAGCACCATCGCCACGACGCTGCCGAAGCTCTCGTGCAGCGCCAATCCGCGCGCTCTGCCAGCCGCCACAGGCTGGCTCCAGCCGCCCTTGTCGGCGGCCAGCTTCAGCACCGCGGCGTGGCGCGGCATGCCGGGCAGCAACGCAAGGCGAAACGCCAGCGGGTCGGCCTTGGCTTCGTGGGCCAGCTCGTCGATGAAGCTTTCGCTGAAGAACGCGTTGTGCGAGTGGCCGACCGAGCGCCAGAAGCCGATCGGCACGCCGCTGTGCGTGGCCACGTGGGCCATGCGCTGGTGCGGCGTTTCGTAGGGCAGGTCGAACAGACCCTCGGCAGTCGTCTTGTCTGGCGTGTCCATCGGACCGGCCAGTGCGGGCAAGGTGCGCTCGATCCAGCGCGGGCTGATCGCGTCGCCGGCGCTGTGGATGGTCAACGTCTGCAGTCGGCCATTGGCGTCCAGCCCGGCGCGCAACAACGCCGCGCCGGCCGGGCGGTAGAAGTCGTGGCCAAAGTCTTCTTCGCGTGGCCATACCAGCTGCACCGGCCGGTTGTTGGTCTCCAGCGCGACGCGCACCGCCTGCGCGACAAAGTCGACCTCGAGCCGGCGGCCGAAGCCACCGCCCAAGTAGGTCACATGCAGCGTGACACGCTCGGGGTCGACACCGGCGACGCGTGCCGCGGCGTCGCGCGCCGGGCCGGGCACCTGCGTCGGCGCCCAGACCT
This sequence comes from Ideonella sp. P3_A4, assembly GCF_056403075.1. NCBI lineage: Bacteria > Pseudomonadati > Pseudomonadota > Betaproteobacteria > Burkholderiales > Sphaerotilaceae > Ideonella > Ideonella sp. P3_A4. The sequence continues at coordinate 10,483 of NZ_JBFUGE010000011.1, forward strand.
CGACCGAGCCATCGGTGTGGACCTGCACGGTGCAGTTCATCGGCTCCATCGTCGCGTGGGCCAGGTAGGGCGCGCGGTAAACGGCTTCGAACCTTCGCGCCGCGTGTGCCAGCGCCTTGGCCCCATCGCCGCGCGAATGGAAGCCGAAGCCGTCGTCGTTGTCGGCCGCGGCGCGCGCCTGGATCTCGAGCCGATCGAGGATCGCCGCCGAGTCGAGCGTGCCGCCGGCCGGTGGCCGCCACTCGACATCGAGCGCCGCCACGCCCTGGCGCRCATGCCAGGTGCTGCGCGCGACCACAGCAATAGCATCGGTCGAGCCGGCCAACGGCCCCAAGCGCACGACGCGCTCGACGCCGGGCTTTTGCATCGCTGCGCTCGCGTCGATGTGGCCGGGCGCGCCACCGATCGCCGGCGCATGGCGCACCACGGCGTACAGCATGTCGGGCAGGCGCACGTCCAGCCCATAACGCGCCTGTCCGTTGCTCTTGGCCACCGCATCCAACCGCGCCTGTGGCCGGCCGATGCGCTTCCATTGAGCGCGCGGCTTGAAGCGCACGTCGCCGGGCCGCGTGTTCGCTGCCGCCGCGGCCAGCTCGCCGAAATGCGCCCTGTCGTGACCGGCGATGTGGATCACCACGCCGTTGTCGACGCTGAACTCGGCCACCGGCAGCTTCCAGCGCAACGAGGCGGCGCCCAGCAGCTGCGCGCGTGCGGTGGCCGCGGCCAGGCGCAGAGGCTCCCACGCATCGGCGATGGTCGACGAACCGCCGGTCACCGCGATGCCGAGTTCGCGCGCGAGCTTGCGCACCATCCACTGGCCCAGGCGAGCGCCGGTGGTTTCTTGTCCTGGTTCGGTGCTGTTCGGGTGCAGCGGCAGGCTGCCGACGAACATCGCAACGTTGCCGTAGATCGCATCGTGCGGCGCCTGCACCGGCTTCACGTGCTCGGGCGCGACGTCCATCTCTTCGGCCACCAGCAGCGCGAGCGCGGTGTGCACGCCCTGGCCCATCTCGACATACGGCGTCGCGAACTGCACGCTGCCGTCGGTCAGCACCTTGATCCAGCCGTTCAGCGCAACTTCGCCAGTCACCGCGGGCAGCAGCTCGGCGCGGCCCAGGCGGCCCCGTGGTGGCAGCCCGGCCCAACCGAGCAGCAGGGCGCCGGTGCTGCCCACACCAGACAGCAGCAACACGCGACGCGTCAGCCTCACGAGGCCGCCCTCATGTCTTCTTGCCCGGCAGCAACAGCGCCGCCGCGGTGTGGATCGCCACGCGCACGCGCGGGTAGGTGCCGCAACGGCACAGGTTGGTGATCGCCGCATCGATCTCGGCGTCACTCGGGTTCGGGGTCTTCTGCAGCAGCGCGGCCGCGGCCATCAGCATGCCGCTTTGGCAGTAGCCGCATTGCGGCACGTTGTGCTGTGCCCAGGCCTGCTGCAGCGCATGCGGCGCGTCGGGTTGGCCCAGGCCTTCGATGGTCTTGATCTGCTTACCGGCAACGGCCGCGACCGGCGTCACACAGGACCGCGTGGCTTGGCCCTCGACCTGCACCGTGCAGGCGCCACAGGCGGCCACGCCGCAGCCGAACTTGGTGCCCGTCAGCTCCAGCACATCGCGCAGCACCCACAGCAGGGGCATCTCCGGCGCGATGGCGGCGTCGTCCACCGCCGTCTTCCGGCCATTGATCGTCAACTCCATCGAGCACACACTCCAACGCCCGGCCGGGCGGCGAAATAGAGTGTGGCAGATTCAACCCGGCGAAATCAGGCCGACGGCTGCACGCGCAACGCGGCTTGCATGAGTTGCACCCTGTTTCTGGCGCCGAAGCGTTTACGCAACCGCCGCAGGTGGTAGTCGACGTTGTGGCGCGAGATGTCCAGCCGCGCCGCGATCTGCTTGTCGCCCATGCCGCGCGACAACAGGTCGAGGATCTGCGCCTGCGTCGACGACAACTCACCGGTCGGGCTGTCTTCGTCGCCGGCGCCGGGCAGGCCCGGCAGCGTGCCGTGGAACTCTTCCAGGCACAGCGCCAACATCAGCACGCGGCCCAGCGCCAGGTCGTCCAACCGGCCGACAGGCGCCCGGCGGCTGAGCAGGCTGACGAAGCGCCGCGCCTGGCCCGGCAAGGCCGGCAGCGCCAGCATCAGGCCGCCCACCACGCCGCGCTCATGCAGGTCGTCGACCAGCGCACACAGGTCGGCCTTCTGCGCGGCCGGCACCGGCTGGCGCGCCAGCTCGTTCAGCGTCCACACGCAAGGCAGGCTGCTGCGCTCGATCGCCCGCAGGCGTGGGTCGACGACCTGGTAGCGGCGCGAGAAGTAGCGCTCGATCCAGGCTGCGTCGGCGTACTGGCCACAGAACGAGCGCACGACCGGCGTGCCGCGGCTGATGTCCAGGCTGCCGAAGCCGATCTCGTCGAAGCCGATGACTTGCAGCTCGGCCAGCACCAGTTCGCGGCGGCGGCGCTCGCTGCCGGCGGCCATCAGCGCTTCGAGCAGGCGCGGCCGCATGCACCAGGTATTGGGTCTTTCATCGACCGGTTGCGACAGACCGGTCAGCAAATGGGGTTCAAAGTCGGCGTCGAAAGGGCCATGGGCACTCAACCCATGAAAGTCTCGGGAGTTCAGTTCCAGCACGCTGTCTCTCCTCGTCGAGCACATCGCTCCTTAGACCAAAGCGCAAGCCGTGGCCGGAAGAGCTCACGTCGTTGCAATTGGCAACGGTCGATACAGGCGAGCTCGGCTCGCGACGTGCGTCACGACGCCCGGGTGGAAACGATTACGAGTGATCAGCCCCTGGTAACAACCCCAGGTGGGCCGGCCCAGCCCAGCGCCCGTGCCAACGGCCCGGCCAGCGGGTCGGGCACGGTCTGGTCCAGCCGCACGGTGCGATCGAGCTGCTCGGCCAGTTCATTCAGTTGCAGCTGCGGCAGCGTGCGCAACTCGGCCAGCGCGCGGATCTGCGCCGCGACCTCGCCCCGGCCCTTGGCCGCAACGTACGCGCTCGGCCCGTTGCCCAGCCGCATCAGCGCAATCGCCACGCCCGGCGTGTAGACCACCGCATGGGCCAGCTTCATCCGCTCCGGCAGGCCGCTGAACATGGCCTCATGGCGCAGGCTGCGGCGGCGGCCCTGCACGTGCGGGTCGCCCTGGTCGTCGCGGTGCTCGCGCTTGACCTCTTCGAGCGACATGCGCTGCTTGCGCAGATAGTCGAAACGCTGGAACGCGAAATCGGCCGCGGCCACCAGGATGAAGATCACCGCCGCCCAGCCGCTAACGCGCGACAGCAGCGGCCCAGCCACGTCCAGGACCTTCAGCACCGGCGCGTGGCCCAGCCGCACCGCGCCATCGAGCGACCAGCGCACGCTGGCCCAGACCACACCGCCCAGCAGCAGCGCCTTCAGCACCAGCAGCGCCAGGCCGAAGACATTGCGCCAGGCGAAGATCTGCTGCAGCCCCTGCACAGGGTTCAGGCGGTTCAGGTCAGGGCGGATGCGCTCCAGGGCCAGCAACGGCCCGACCTGCAGGAACGACGCCAGCGCCGCCGCGGCGGCCGCCAGCAGCAGCGCCGGCAATGCGACCTGTGCGAACGTCAGGATCGCCTGCACGACGAACCCGTGGAGGAACTCGGGCCCCTGCGCCCAGGCCACTGGGTCAACCGCGCGCCACCACAGGCTGCGAATGGCCGGCACGAAGGCGTTGGCCGACCACAGCACACCCAGCATCGCGCCGAGGAAGGCGGCCACACTGGTCAGCTCGCTGCTTTTCGGCACATCGCCCTTGCGGCGCGCCTCGCGCAATCGGCGCTGGGTCGGGGCGAACTTCTTGTCGCTCATCGGTCGATGGCCTCAGTGCTCGGCCAGGCTGCGCCAGACCGCCAGCACGTTGGTGCCGGGCCGCACGAAATCGGTCAACGCCTCGTACAGCAGGCCCAGGCAGATCAGCAGCATGAAGATCGCGACCAGGCTCTTCAGCGGCTGCGCGATGACGAAGACGTTGAACTGCGGCACGAAGCGCCCGAGCAGGCCCAGCCCCAGGTCGACCAGCATCAGCACCATCAGCACCGGCGCGCCGAGCTTGACGATCAGGCTGAACAAGGTGTCGGCCTCGTGGATCGCAAAGGCTTCGAGCAGGCGCGGCAGGTCGGGCAGCGGCGCGGCCAGTGGCCAGACCCGGTACGACTCGGCGATCAGCCCGACCACGCCGTTCAGCCCGCCGGCGCTGACGAACAGCACCGCCATCACCCAGCCGAGGAACTGGCCGGTCGGCCCGCCCTGGTGGCCGAACGCCGGGTCGAAGAACTGCGCATTGGCCGCGCCGGTGTGGAAGTCGACCAGGTCGCCGACGCTGTGCACCGCCCACATGAACACACCCAGCCCCATGCCCAGCAGCAGCCCGATCAGGCCCTCCTTGGCGGCGATGACCAGCCCCATCACCGGCGTCACACCCTCGGCCGAGCCGGCCAGCGGCAGCATCAGGATGCCGAGCGTGAAGACGACACCGCGCCGCACCGAGCCGGGGATCATCGTGCGCGACAGGAACGGCACGACCAGGAACAGCACGAACGGCCGCGGCAGCAGCAGCACCAGCGCCAACGCGTCGCGGTGCAGCTGCGCCATCACGGGGCCCAGCCAGGCCATCATGCCGCCCGGATCAGCGGCCAGGGTCTGTGGGTCCATCCGTTCCCGTCCGGCCGCTCAGCGCCCGACACCGCGCCACCAGCGCGGCGGGGCCAGGTCTTCGATCTGTTGTTCTTCCGCGTGTTCGGCGGCGGCCACGGCGCGGGCTTGCGCGCGCTCGATCGCCTGCTGCGCGCGGTCGTGCTCCTGCGCCGCACGGCGTGCACCGGCCTGCGCACCGCGCGCGAACATCTGCGCCTGCATGGCCTCGGCGTGGGCCAGCAGCGCCAGGCGGCGGCCGTCGTCGATGCGGCGTTGCAGCTCGCCGCCCCAGGCGTGGCCATCGCGCCAATCGGCCGCCGACAAGGCCGGGCCCTGCTGTTGGCGCCGCGCCGCGCTGTGGCGCTGGCGCGCCTCGGCCTGCTGCTGGACCTCCGCGTCCTGCCGCATCGCCTCGCTCTGGCGCGTGCGCCAGGCGGCCGCGGCCTGCGACGCGCGCGCCGCCGCCAGGCGCTGGCGCCGTTCACGGATCTGGCGGATCTGCTGCCAGCGCTTGTCGTCGAGTTCGGCCATCGTCGTCGTCACTGGCCAGCAAGTGATTGCAGCGCCGCCAGCGCCTGCGGCCAGGCGATCGCCTCGGTCTCCTCTTGCCGCAGCAGCGCGTCGATGGCTGATTTGTTGCGCACCGCGGCATCGGCCTCGGGGTCGGCGCCAGGGCGGTACTCGCCGATCTGCAGCAACAGCTCGACCTCCTTGTAGCGCGCCATCAATGCGCGCACGCGACCGGCGGCGCGACGGTGGGTCTCATCGACAACCCGTGTCATCACGCGGCTGATGCTGCCCAGCACATCGATCGCCGGGTAGTGGCCGGCGCCGGCCAGGTCGCGCGACAGCACGACGTGGCCGTCGAGGATCGAGCGCACTTCTTCGGCCACCGGGTCGTTGTCGGCATCGCCTTCGGTCAGCACGGTGTAGACCGCGGTGATGGTGCCGCGCTGGCCCGGCCCCGCGCGCTCGAGCAGCCGCGGCAGCATCGCGAACACCGACGGCGGGTAGCTGCGCCGGGTCGGCGGCTCGCCGCAGGCCAGGCCGATCTCGCGCTGCGCACGCGCCAGCCGGGTCAGCGAGTCGATCAGCAGCAGCACGCGCTTGCCCTCGTCGCGGAAGTGCTCGGCCACGCGCGTGGCCGCTTGCGCGCAGCGCAGGCGCTCGGCCGCCGGCCGGTCGGAGGTGGCGACCACCATCACGCAGCGTTCGCGCCGCGCACCGATGCCCACCTCCAGGAACTCGGCCACCTCGCGGCCGCGCTCGCCGACCAGCGCGACGACCACCACATCGGCCTCGCAATGGCGCGCCAACATGCCCAGCAGCGTGCTCTTGCCGGCGCCCGGCGGTGCGAAGACGCCGATGCGCTGGCCTTCACCGAGCGTCAGCAGGGTGTCGATCGCGCGCACGCCGGTCGGCAGCGGTTTGGCGATGCGCTGGCGCGACAGCGCCGGCGGCGGCGGCGCCTGCACCTCGACCCGCACGCAAGACGACAAGGGCCCGAGGCCGTCGAGCGGCTCGCCCAATGGGTCGAGCACGCGGCCGAGCAGGCCGGGGCCGACCGGGAACTGGGCCGCATGACCGGTCGGCAGCACCGAGGCACGCACCGTCAGGCCGTCGATCGCGCCCATCGGCGCCAGCAGCGCGGTGCCTTGGTTGAAGCCCATCACCTCGGCCAGCAGCGGCTTGGACTGGCCGATCGACAGCTCGCAGACCTCGCCGACGCGAGCCAGCAAACCGGTGGCTTCGATCGCCGGCCCGATCGCCTTGGTGACCTGGCCGACGACACGCGCTGGCGGCGCCTGGGCCAGGCGCTGGCGCAAGTCGGCCAGCGGGTCCAGCGCAGGCAGCGGCGGCACGGTGTCGGGCAGTGTGCTCATCAGCGTGTGTCCGCCGGCGCATGCAGCGCGCGGCGCAAGGCCTCGACCTGCGCCTGCAGGCCCATCTCGACCCGGCCGGACGCGGTCTGCACGCGGCACTCGTCGCCGCCCAGCGTTTCGTCGACGACGACCCGCACCTGGCCGCCGTGGCGGGTGCCCTCGACCACACGGCGCACGGCAATCTCGGCCTCTTCGCGCGCGGTGGCCGATACAAACAGCGTGACCACCGGCTCGTCGGCCCACATCGCTTCGAGCTTGCGCAGCACCGATTCGTAGCGCACGGCAGGCGGCAGCTCACCCAAACATTGGGCCAGCGTTTCGACCACCAGGTGGGCCATCGCCTCGCGCTGCGCGTAGACCGCGTGCTCGGTCGCCCAGGCCTGTGCCTGATGGCGGCGCGCGTGTTCGGCCTGGGCCTCGCGCCAGCCCTTGTGGTAGCCGTCGCGCAGGCGCTGCTGCACGTCGCGGTCGGCGTCCTTGCGCACGCGCGAAGCCTCGCGCTGCGCGGTGCCGATGACCTCGTTGGCATCGAGCAGCGCACCGTATTCATCGGCCTTCAGCACCTTGCGCTCACTGAGCAAATGCAGGTGCTCGGCGGTGATCAGAAAAGCCAGTCCCATGATCCGAACCTCTCGGGCAAAGCGCACATGAACAGCAGCTCTTCGTAGACCAGGCGCCGCTCGGCCGACATGGCCGGCGGGCTGGCCTGCGCGACGCCGCGTGGAAACTTCACCCGCGCGCTGCGCCACAAGCCGTCGCCCTGGCTGGCCAGCAGCCCCAGCATCAGCTGGTAGCTGCGCCGCACGACCATGCGGCCGGCCGCGCGGGGGCGCTGCACCAGCGCGCGCGGGCTCATCGCCAGCGCCGGGCACGAGGGCCAGCGCGAGAGCGCGAAGTCCGGCAGCTCGGGGTCGAGCCGCTTGGCCTGGCGCCACAGCTCCAGCGCCAACCCGGGGGTTTCGAAGTGGTCGCGGTGGGCGACGAAGCCGGCGAACAAGGCCAGGCGGCGCAGCGATGGGCCGTCCATCCAGGCCAGGCGCTCGATCGGGCCGTCCGGCCGAGCAGCGGCTTGCGCGGCATCGGGCACCGCGTGGGTGCGACGCAGCCAAGTCGAGCTGGCTTGGTGGCCGCCGTCGCCTAACGCCATCTTTCCATGCGCCCGCCAGCCAGGCGGCCACCAGCTGGCGTGGACATCGAGCGACGGCCGCGTGGCGGCGCGGATGCGCGCACGCAGCACCCGCGACGACCGCTCGACCGCCGCCGTGTTCACTTGACGAACCCTGCGCGCCGCAGCCACACGCGCAGCGGCAGGCCCGAGCGGCGCAGCAGCCACGGCAGCGCCACCACCGCGGCCGCTGCGAGCAGTGYGACGATGGCCAGCGTCACCAGCGCGGTGTTGCTCAAGCCCAGCGGGCCGCTCGCCTCGGCCGCGGCGCGGGCGCGTGATGCGGCCGTGCTGACGATCTCGCTGGCCGGCACCAGCGTCAGCGAGACCTGCTCGTAGCTCAGGCCTTCGACGCTGTGAGCGACCAGCTCCTTGACCGCCGGCGCGAGCAGCCGCAGGTCGGTGCCGGGCCGATGCTTGATGAAGACCGCGGCCGAGCTGGGTTTGAGCTTGTCGCTCAGCGGGTCGTTGGCCGGGATCACGACGTGCACGCGCGCGGAGACGACGCCGTCGATCTCGGCCACGGTACGCGACAGCTCCTGCGACAGGCCGTAGATGTAGCGCACGCGCTCTTCGGCCGGCGTCGCCACCAAGCCCTGCTTCTGGAACACCTCGCCCAGCGACGCATGGCGCGGCCCGGGCAGGCCCCGCTCTTGCAGCACCTCGACAGCGGCCGGCAGGTCGCGTTCGTCGACCTGCAGCTGCCAGCCCGATTCGCCGGCCTGGACCTTGGCCGCGTCGATGTGCGCGTTGGTCAGCGCGGCCAGCATCTGGTTGGCTTCGGGCTCGTTCAAGCCGGTGTACAGCTCGACGCGGCAGCCCATCAGCGCCAGCGGCAGCAGCAGCCATGCGGCGCGGCGCAGCGTCTTATTCATTGCTGCTCAACAGTTGGTGGAAGGTGGTGTTGGCAGCGCTCGCCAACGCACTGGTCACCGACAGCATCGTGCTCTCGCTGGCCAGCTGGATGCTGGTTTGGATCGCGAAGGTGCTGACGCGTTGCAGGCCGTCGATCGCGGCCTCGTTCAGCGTCATGTCGTCGCCCGGCGGTGGCACCTGCGGCACATCCGCCTTGCCCGGCGCGATGATGTTGTTGGTCAGGTGGTTCAGCAGCTGCATCGGGGCCGATGAGTGGCTCGTGGCCTCGGCCCGCACACCGCGGCCGATCGCATCGGGAGCCTGCGCCGCCTGGTGCAGTGCCTGCAAAGATTGGTTGAGCATCGGCTCGCCATGCGGCATGGCGGCGCCGGGCAGGGTGTTGCCGCCCGGCACAGAGGTCGACGCAGGCGCCGGCATGCCGGTGCCGATGGCGGACACGGGATCGATTGGGGCCATGGTTGCCTCCTGCGGTGCTGCAACGAATACAAGAAAAACGAAAAGGCCGGGACGGACGGCCGCTGCAACCCGTCGAGGGCTGCAGCGGCGCGTCCGCCCCGGCGAAGGACTTACTCCTTCACCTTGGCCGACTGGCGCAGGTCGCCGCCCATCTGGGCAGCCAGGTCGCCGCGGGCCTTGGCGGCGCCGGTGATCGACGAGGTCTCGAGCTGGATCGAGGCCATCTTGATCGAGGCCATCTGGGCTTCTTCGGCGCGCTTCTGGAAGTCTTCGGTAGCGCCGGTAACGCCGCCGTTGCCGCCGTCGGCGGCGGGATTGGTGGAGGCCATGCTTTAACTCCTGTGATGAATGTTGGAAACAGACAGGGGACACAGCAGGCCGCAAGGGCCCGCGAGATTCCCGCCGCCGAGGCTGCAGCGCCCGGCGGACGGAAATGGGGTAAGGGCCAGCGCCACGCGGCGCGGACTCCCGCAGGCCGCGACGTTGACGTCACGGTCCATCGTGGTTCTCCTCGTTGGCCTTCGGTGCCGCGAGATCGTCGGCACTGACCGGCCCGAGCGCACCGCCGTTGCGCAGCGGCGCACCTTCGAAGTAACGGTCGCCATTGGCCAGCTGCACGAAGCGCAGGCCATCGGGGCCTTCGGTGATGCTGACCACGCGCGCCGGCAGCTTGTCGGCCCAGTCGGGCGTCGCGTTGGCCTTGGCCACCTGGGCGATCGGCTTGTAGCGCAGCTCGTCGTCGACCACCACCATCGGGTACAGGTCGCGCGTCAGCCGCTTCACGCGTTCGGGCGTGCCGGCCTGGTCGGTCGCACCGCTGAGCTGCAGGTGACCCTGGCCGCGGTAGCTGACCGCGACACCCGGATCGGCGAGGAACTCGCGCGCCCGGCTGACCACCTCGTCCAGCGGCGTGACGCCGACCTGCACGCGGCCACCGACGTTGCCCACAGCTTGCGTCAACGCGCGTTGGCGAGTGGTCGATTCGACGAAGCCGGTCAGGCGCACCGTGCCCGACGCATCGGGCGGCTGCGCGACCACCTCGGGGAAGTCGCGCAGCACGGCGCGAAGACGCGCCGCGTCCAGCGCCGGGCCTTCGTTGCCGGCAAGGTGCGTCGAGGGCCGCCAGGCCAGCGCCGCGGCGGTGACGCCGAACGCGGCCAGCACGACCACCGCCATCGCCCGCGGCCACCAGCGGCCCGACGCATTGCGCATCGCAGCGCGCGCGGCGGCCGCCGCTTCCTCGTCGAGGAACATCGAGTCCGGCGCGTCGTCGGCCTTCGCCTGCGCGTACTCGCGGTCGATCTGCATGTCGATCGACCCGACGCGCAGCACATCACCCGGCACCAGGCTGCGGCGCTCGGCGGTCATCGGCGCGCCGTTCAACTCGACCGCCGCTTCGCCGAGGCGCCGCACGGTCAGTGCCACTTCGCCGGCAGTCAGCGACAGGTGCTGGCCGCGCGCATCGGTGTCGGGCAGCAGCACCTCGCACTCGGGCGCCGAGCCGAGCGTGTTCGCGCCGGCTTTCAGCGTGATGCGGCGGCCACGCATTCCGCTGCTCAGGAAGCGCAGGCACCAGGCGTCGTGCGGCGTCTGTTGAGTCATGTACAGCCCCTTGCGCCTTCGAACACGTGCAGCCTCATGACCCACTCCAAGGCATCGTCTCGGCCTGGCGGCTGGGTGCCGTGGGCCGCACGTCGGCGGCCGAGCCGACCGGCGCTTCCTGCGATGGCAGGCTCGTCGGCGCGCCGCCGGTGACCGCCGCATCAGGCAGCACGAAGCGCGGCGTCAGCAGGTAGAAGCGTTCGAGCTTGCCGCCCTTGTCTTCCGAGTACTTGAACAGGCGCCCGATCACGGGGATGGCCGAGAGCCCCGGCACGCCCGAGTCGGCGGTGCTCTTGCTCTCGCTCGAATAGCCGGCGATCAGCAGGCTCTTGCCTTCGCCGATCATGGCCTGCGTGTTGACGCTGCGCCGGCGCACGATCGGGATGTTGTCGACAGTTTCGGTCGCGAGGCTGTCGTCGCCGATGTTGATCGCCAGCTTGACGCTGTTGCCGCCTTCTTCGTCGATCACCAGCGGCGTCACTCGCACGTCGGTGCCGGCGCTGATGGTGTACAGGCTCGAGTCCTGGAAGCCCGGCACCTTGACGTAGAACTCGCTCTTGTTCTGCAGGCTGGCCTCGGTGTTGTCCAAGGTCAGCACCTTGGGCCGGGCGATGAACTTGGCGCGGCCGCTGCCCGCCAGCGCGCTGACGCGGGCGAGCAGGAAGTCGCGCATCTCCTTGCCGAGCGACGCGGTGATCACGACGCCCGAGGGCACCGTCAACCCGGTCTGACCAGCCGCTGTTGTCGCGCCGGTCCAGGTCAGCGGCGAGTTGGTGCCGTTGCCGGTCTGCACGTCCATCTGGGTGCCGTGGGCGCGCCAGTCGACACCGAGCTTGTCGACCGAGTCGTCGCTGACGTCCATGATCGTCAGCTCGATCTCGACCAGCCGCGGCTTGGCGTCCATCGTCGCGATGAGCTTGGCGTACTGCGCCATGCGCTCGGGCACGTCGCGGATCAGCACCGCGTTCATCCGCGCATCGGCCTGGAACTGCGGCGCATCGGGCGCAGCCGACCAGGCGCCGTTGCCATCGCCGCCGTCGGCACTGGCCGCGTCGCCGCCGGCACCGTTGTTGGCATTGGCAGCCGCGGCCGCTGCCGCAGCGGCCTTGGCGCTCTTCATCTTCGGCACGGCAGTCGCACCGGCCCCTCCACCCAGCGGTGAGCTGCTGGCGCTGCGCGAGCCGTAGAGGCTGCGCAAGGTGCTGACGACACCGGGCACGACGACCGGGGCGCCGTCGCGCGTCAACCGCAGGTCGTTGGCCCAGGCATAGCGCAGCGGGAACATCTTCACTTCCGCGTGGTCGACCTGCGAGGCGCGGTAATCGATCGACTTGACGATCTGCCGCACCATCTCGACGTAACGCTTCGGCCCGCTGACGAAGACGCTGTTCTCGTTCTGGCTGATGACCAGCGGGTAGCGCTTGTCCCAGACCTGCAGCTTGTTCAGCGTGTCGGCGATGCGCGGTGCATTGGTACCGAGGATCGGCAGCACCTCGTTGCGCGCATCGGCCGCCAGCTCGATGAACAGCAGCGAGCCGTCGTAATACCAGGTCAGGCCGTAGTTGCTGCAGACCGCTTCCAGCACCGCCCTGGCATTGGTCGCCCGGCCGCTGGCCACGCTGTTGCCGAAGGTGCCGCTGATGACACCGTCGATCTTCGGGTCGACCACTGCGGTCGTGCCTTGCGACGCCGCCAGCTCACGCAGAAAGTCGGCCAGCTTCTTTTCGCTGGCGACGATGCGCACCGGCTTGTTGGTGGTCCAGCGCAACTCGGCGGCATGGGCGGCACCGCTCACGCACAGCGCTGCAGCCAAGGCCATGGCGCGAACCACAGGAAGAGAACGTCGGGGCGCGATCAATGCAATTGCTCCATCCACTCGAAAGCCCGCTCGGCGAAGCGCAACACCTCGCGGCCCAGCCAGCTGACGCCAACCGTCAGGCTGATCAACACGACAACCAGGCGCACCGATTGGCCCAGRCTCTGGTCCTGGACCTGCGTCACGGCCTGCAGGATCGCGACACCCAGCCCGGCAACCGTCGCGACGATCACCAGCGGCAGGCTGACCCACAGCACGACCGACAAGGCGTCGCGCGTCAGGCCCAGCAGGTCATGCCCCATGGGCGGCCTCCGTGCCGGTGACCCAGCCGACTGGCTGCAGCGTGATGTCGTCGTCGACCTCCTGGTACGACAGCACCGGCAACTTCGGCAGCGCCGCCGCGATCATGTTGCGCACGTAACGCCGCACACCGCTGGAGACCACGACCACCGTCGAGCCCGGTGCACCGTCGACGAAGCTGCGCAGCTGGTCGAAGATCGCCTGCTTGATGGCGGGGTCCAGCAGCAGCCGGTTGCCCAGCGCGGTGCGCTCGATCGAGGCTTCGATCCGGTCGATCAGCTGGGTGTCGAACAGCACCGCGTGGATCTCGCGCTGCGGCGTGGCGTGCATGCTGGTGATGTAGGGGCCGAGGTCGGCGCGCACCAGCTCGGTCAGCGCGATCGAGTCTTCCTCGCGCGGGGCCCAGCGCACCAGGCTTTCGAAGATCGCCTTCAGGTTGCGCACCGGGATGTTCTCGGTCAGCAGACGGCGCAGCGTCTCGGCGATGCGCTGCACCGGCACGACCCGCGTCACCTCGACCGCCAGTTCGGGCGCCTGGGCCTGCATGCCGTGGATCAGCTGGCGCACCTCTTGCAGCCCGATCAGCGCTGGCAGGTGCTGGCGCGCAATCCGCTCGACCAGCGCCGACAGCGGCGCCTCGGGCGATTGTGGGTCGATCAGCTGCGTGGCTTGCACCACGTCTTGCACCAGCACCGCGACCTGGCCTTGCGGCACGGCAGCCGACGGCGAGATCTGGATGCGCGGGAACACCGGGCCCAGCTCGGCCTCGACGCGGCGGCGCGTGTCGATCAGCAGGCGGTCCAGCTGCGCCGGGTCGATCGCCGCGTGCAGGTCGGGCGCCAGCCGCAGCGCGACCGGGAAGGTCAGCGCGCCACCGGCCACACCGCCACCAGCGCCACGGTCGGCGTCGTCGTGGAAGATCCACTCCGGCGTGTCACCACGCTGGCGGTGCCGCTGTGCCGCCCAGGCAAGGCCGAAGATCAAGACCAGCCAGACCACGAAGGCCCAGGCCGGAAAACCCGGCGCGAACATGAAGCTGGACACCGCCAGGCCGGCAATGAACAACGCGCGCGGGTGGTTGGCGAACTGACCCAACATTTGCGCGGCCAGCGGCTGCGACAGCGAGTCGGTGCCACCACCGCCGCAGCGCGTGATCACGATGCCGGCCGCGATCGACACCAGCAGCGACGGGATCTGCGAGACCATACCGTCGCCAACCGTCAGGATCGCGTAGCGCTGCACCGCATGGCCGATGTCCATGTCGTGCATCAGCGTGCCGACTGCGACACCGCCCAGGATGTTGACCGCCGCGACGACCAGGCTCGCGATCGCGTCGCCCTTGACGAATTTCATCGCGCCGTCCATCGCGCCGTGCAGCTGGCTTTCCTGTTCCAGCTGCGAGCGGCGGGCCTGGGCCTGCGCGTTCGACAGGTTGCCGGCACGCACCTCGGCGTCGATGCTCATCTGCTTGCCGGGCATCGCATCGAGCGCGAAACGTGCGCCGACTTCGGCGACCCGCTCCGAGCCCTTGGCGATCACGATGAACTGCACGATCGCGACGATCAGGAACACGACACCGCCGACGACCACGTTGTTGCCGACGATCAGCTTGCCGAACGCATCGATGATCTGGCCGGCGTGGGCGTGCAGCAGGATCAGCTTGGCCGATGCGATGTTCAGCGCGAGCCGGAACAGCGTCGTGAACAGCAGCAACGACGGAAAGGTCGACAGCGACAGCGCCGAGCCGACATACATCGAGACGATCAGCAGCGCGACACTGACCGACAGGTTGGCCGCGATCAACAAGTCCAGCGCGGCCGGCGGCAGCGGCAGCATGAACAGCGCGACGATGCCGACCAGGAACAGCGCCAGCAGCGCATCGCTGTGGCGCATCGCCGCCATCAGCGGCGAACGCGGCCGCTGCGCAACGGTGGTTCCTGTGAACAAGGGCATGGGATCGGCCAGGGTGGGGTGAGAGTGGCGATGTTGGCGACGAAGGGTCGCGCCCTCAACGACGAGGATTCGTAATGCGGGTCTTTCGCCCGCCCCGGCTGGCCCTCATACGCCGACTCGTAGTTCACTCGCGGCCGGCCCGTCCCTAAGCTGCATGCGCTCTGGTGACCACCCGGCGCATGGCGCGCCCTTGATGTCTTCTTTATTCATGACGGCGCCAGATAAGCGTTCTAGCCATGCACATGCCCTCGGCCACCTTGTTGATGCCCGCCTGGACGCCCCTCGGCGAGGCCCGCGCCTTGCCCCGGCTGTGGCCGGGCTTCGCGCAGACTTGCCGCACGCTGGCGGGCCGACCGTGGCCGGTTGCGCTGGATGGGTCCCCCGCGACGCTGCGGCTGGACCCGACCGCCCCGGCCCATTGGAGCGAGGCGGTCGCGCTGCGGCTGCGCTGGCATGGCCACGACGGCGAGCTGGCGCTCGACGCTGCCGCGCAGGCCTGGTGCCTGGGCGATGAGATCCCGCCCGATGCACCGCTGGCCTGGCGTCAGATCCTGCTGGCCGACCGGCTGCACGGCTTGGCGCGTGCGCTGCTGGGCAGCGTGCCCGAATGGGAGCCCGCCGCCGCGCCCTGGCCGCGCGACCCGAACACCTTGTGGTGTGGTGTCGATACCGATCCCGCGTGGCCCACGAGCACCGGCCACGCCCGCCTGCGCTGGGCCTCGGCCGAGGCCTGGTCGGCGTTTGCCGATGCGGTGCTGCGGCACGCGCAGAGGCCGGCCTCCGAAGCACCCACGGAGCCTGTGTCCCGCCGCAGCCGCCTGGGTGCGTGCCCGATCCCGTTGCGGCTGGAGCTGGGCCGCACGCGGCTGGACCTGGCTTCGCTGCGCCAGATCGCGCCGGGCGACATCGTCGCGGTGGATGAATGGCGCCCACGCGGTCCCGCGCTGGGCGTACAGCTGTACGCCGGCCGCCGCGGCGAGGCGCAATGGCCGGCCGAGGTGCGCCAGACCCGATTGACCGTTCTCACTGCCAAGGAGGCCACCATGTCCGCCCCCCGCGCCTCAGGCGCCCCTTCGTCCTCTTCCCCCGCCAACCCGGCGCCGGCTGCAGTCCAGGCCACGCGTGTGGCCGACACCACCTTGCCGATCGAACAGCTCGAGAAGCTGGAGGTCACGCTGCACTTCGACCTCGGCGGCCTGGCGCTGAAGCTGGAGGCGCTGGAGCAGGTCGCTGCCGGCCATGTGCTGGAGCTGCCGCAGCCGCTGAACCAGTGCGAGCTGAGCATCCTGTGCGAGGAACGGGTGCTCGGCAAAGGCCAGCTCGTGGCGGTGGGCGAGCGCCTGGGCGTGCGGGTGACCGAGTTTGCGGTGAGCGCTGATGCAGCACCTGCCTGATCCAGCAACCGTCTTCACGCTGATCCTGGCGTTCGGCGTGGCGCCCTTCGTGGCGCTGATGATGACCTGCTACACCAAGCTGGTGATCGTCTTCGGCCTGCTGCGCACCGCGATGGGCTTGCAGCAGACGCCGCCCAACATGGTGCTCAACGGCATCGCGGTGATCCTGTCGATCTACGTGATGGCGCCGGTGGCGATGGACATCGGCGACAACATGAAGCTGCACCCGGCCGCCACCACCGCCAGCCCGACCGAGCAGATCGGCAGCGCCGCCGCTGCGGCCGAAGGGCCGATGCGTGCCTTCCTGAAAAAGCACGCCCAGCCGCGCGAACGCCAGTTCTTCCTGAAGACCGCGAAAGAGATCTGGCCGGCCCAGCGGGCCGACGCGCTGCGTGACGACGACCTGATGGTGCTGGTACCGAGCTTCACGCTGAGCGAGATCACCCGTGCGTTCCAGATCGGCTTCGTGATCTATCTGGTCTTCGTCGTCGTCGACTTGATCGTCGCGACGGTTCTGCTCGCGCTCGGCATGTCGATGCTGTCACCGTCGACGATCTCGCTGCCGTTCAAGCTGCTGCTGTTCGTGATGCTCGACGGCTGGGAGCGGCTGATCCACGCGCTGGTGCTGTCGTACAGATAGCCCCCACGACCCCTTCCGGGGGCTGAGCCCGGACACGAAAGGTCCAGTGGACCTTTCATGCGAAGGGCGGCGGCTCCTGCGGAGCGCCTTGGGCTCAGGGCACGGTCGGAGTGGCGACGGTCAGACGCAGTGACGGCGCGCCGGCTGCGTCGGGGCCGACGAAGACGGTGTTCAGCTGCTGTGACGACCAGGCATGGCTGGCGATGCCGTCGAGGTCTTGCAGCACCTCGGGCTGCGAGACCTGGCCCTGCAGCACGCCGGGGGCAGTGAAGGTGGCGCCGCCGTCGGTCGAGAACGCGACCATTGGTTGGTAGCCGGTCTGCTGAGGGTGCTTGCGCTGGTCCATCCAGGTCACCGCGACCACACCCTGACGGCTTACGCTGACCCAAGGCATGAACTGGTCGGCGCCCCGGGGACCGGCGGCCACCGGGCGCGGAGTGCTCCAGGTGACGCCTTGGTCGTCGGAGCTGCTCAGCAGTACCTGCAAGCGCTTGTCGGTGTAGGTCGTCAGCACCGTGAAGAGGCGGTTCTGGTGCGGCCCGCCGGAGTTGTCGATGGCGATCGCCGGCGTGAACGACACCAGTGCCGTCGTGCCCGGCAACGCACCATACGAATACCAGAGGTTGGAGTTCACCTGGCCCGGTGGCAGCGCCGCCTGCGCCAGCACGGTCGGCACGCTCCAGGTCTTGCCGCCATCGCCCGAGCGGACGATGCGGAACTCGGCCGGGCGACCGTGGCAATCGCGGTCCTGGCCGGTACAGCTCAGGTAGGACAGGTACACGCCGCCGTCACGGCCGACGGCCAGATCGCCGAAGTCCAGCATCTCCTGGCCGGTCGCCACARGCGTGGCGTTCACGGTCTGCCAATGGCGGCCCCCATCGTCCGAATGTCCGACACGGATGGCCGCCTTGTCCGAGCCGTCGTCGGTGAAGCTGGCATAGAGCCGGCCCCGGTACGGACTGCTGACCCAGGTGTCGGGCTCCAGGTGGACGCTCTTGATCCAGCTGTAGTAGAACTGGCTGCTGCTGATCCAGTACCAACCCTCCCAGGTCTGACCGCCATCGGTGGAGCGGCTGGCCCAGATCTTGGCTCCGTCGGACCAGTAGAAAGGCTGCACGGCGACCAGCGCGCCTTCGTGGTCGAACGCGACGGCGGGTGCCTCGTTCGCGAACTCGTCGTCCTGTTGGCCGGGCAAGGTGCAGCTGTGGCGCCAGGTCCGGCCGCGGTCGGCCGAGAAGTGCACCGCGCCGCGGCCGCAGTCACCGTACTTGCCGGCATTGCCGATCACGATCTGCTGGGCATTGGCCGGGTTGATGGCGATCGAGGTGCGCCCGGCGCTGGCCGTCGATATCTCGACGTCCTGGCGCACGCAGGGCGAACCGGTGCAACGTTGGTCGGCCTGCGCGAAGGCCGGGCTGGCGCCGATCAGCGCCAACATGAGCAGAGTGGGGGACATCATGCGGTGCATGGGATGAAACTCCTTGAAGAGTGAGCTTGGATGTGGCTCGAGCGCGGCCAGGCCGCGGCCCGGCGGCCGCATGGCGCTGAACGTCGCGGTCAGGGCTTGTAATCAGGGCTTGCAGTCAAGGCTTGACAGAGCCCAGCTGCAGGACCGTCGCGCCGGCGGCGTCGGTGCCGATGAAGCCGGTCTTCAGGCGATCGCCGGCCCAGGTGTGGCTGGCCACGCCTTCGAGCGTGCGCAGCGCCGCGGGTTGCGAGATTTGCTTCTGCAACGCCTTCGGCTTGCTGAAGCTGGCGCCGCCGTCGGCCGAATAGGCGACCATTGGCTGGTAGCCCGCCTCCAGCGGCTGGGCACGCTGGTCCAGCCAGGTGACTGCCACAAGCCCTTGGCTGTTGACGCTGACCCAGGGCATGAACTGGTCGGCCAGCTTGGGGCCCCCAGCCACCGGCTGCGGTGTGCTCCAGGTGGCGCCCCGGTCGTCCGAGGTGGCCAGCAGCACCTGCAGGCGCTGGTGGGCATAGGTCGTCGTCACCGTGTAGAGGTGGTTCTGGTGCGGCCCGCTGGAGTTGTCGACGGCGATCACCGGCGAGAAGGACAGCGCCGTGCCGGTGCCCGGCAGGCCGCCGAAGTTGGGGTATTGCCAATCCCCCCGGTCGGGCGGCAGGTGGGTCTGCGCCAGCACGACGGGCTCGCTCCACGACTTGCCGCCGTTGGTCGAGCGGATGACCCGCGCTTCAGCCGGCCGGCCGTGGCAGTCGGCACCCATCTCGCCGACGCAGCTCAGGTAGCTCAGGTACACGCTGCCGTCGCGGCCCGTGGTGAGGTGGCTCATGTCCAGCAGCTCCTTGCCCTCGGCCACCGGCGACGCGTTCTCGACCGTCCATTGCAGACCGCCGTCGTCTGACCAGCCGACGCGGATCACCGCCCGGTTGTTGCTGTTGTCGGTGTAGCTGGCGTAGAGGCGACCGGGGTAGCGGCTCGTGGGCGATGCATCCCTCACGATGCCGGCGTTCCTCAGCGTGCCACGGGCGAAGTGGCTGCGCGTGATCCGGTGCCAGTCGTCCCAGGTCTTTCCGCCGTCGCGCGAGCGACCGACCATCAGGCTGCCGCCGTCGGCGTCCCAGTAGAACGGCTGCACGACGACCAACGTGCCCTCTTTGTCGAACGCCACGGCCGGCGTTTCCACCGGGCCTTCGTCGTCCGCATTGCCGGGGTAGGTGCAGCCGGTTCTCCAGGTTGCACCGCCGTCTTCCGACAGGTGCACGCCGGCGCCCATGCCCGCGCAACGGCCGGCGCCCCAGCCGCTGACCACCAGCCGGGCGGGGTTCGCCRCATCGGCCGCGATCGACACGCGACCGGCAACCTCGGGCGCGATGGCCACGGTGTGAGCTTGCGCGAAGAGCGGCCAGTTCAGGGCCAGCGCGGTGAAAAGCAGGGCCCGAGACGATGAGCTGCGCATGGGATCACTCCGTTGATAACGTATCTAACGAATTATGTGAGTAGTATCGAGATTTGGTGCACTTTATTGCCACGGCGTTGCGCGCCGTGACGTTTGCTGACACATGTGGCACCGCGTCAGCCGAGGGCATCGAGTGAACGTGACCGAACGCCGCCGAGAGACCGGCGGCGCCTGGGTTCACGTCCGGACGCCCGACGTCAGGGCTTGGCGGTGCTCAGCCGCAGCGACGCGCCGCCAGCCGCAGTCGAGGCGATGAAGGCCGTCTTCAAGCGCTTGCCCGCCCAGACATGGCTGGCACTGCTGCGCAAGTCCCTCAGCGCCACCGGATCCGAGGCCTCGCCTTGCAGAGCGGCGGGTGCGCTGAAGCTGGCACCACCATCGGTCGAGAAGGCCACCATCGGCTGGTAGGCGGTCTGCTTCGGGTGCTTGCGCTGGTCCAGCCAGGTCACCGCGACGACGCCTTGCTTGCTGACGCTGACCCAGGGCATGAACTGGTCGGCCGCCCGCGGCCCCATGGCCACCGGACGCGGCGCGCTCCAGCTGCCGCCCTGGTCGTCGGAGGTAGTTAGCAGCACCTGCAGACGCTTGTCGGCGTAGGTCGTCATCACGGCATACAGCCGGTTGCGCTGCAGGCCCTCGGTTGCGTCGACCGCGATCCCCGGCGCGAACGACACCGCGGCCGTGGTGCCAGGCAAGGTGCCGTAGTCGTTGTCCAGGTAGGTGCCGATGACGGCTTCGCCGGTCGGCAACTGGGTCGTTGCCAGCACGGTGGGCGCGCTCCACGACTGGCCACTGTCGGTCGACCGGACCAGGCGCAGCTCGGCCGGCCGGCCGCGGCACTCGGCGTCCGGGCCGGTGCAGCTCAGGTACGACAGGAACAGGTTGCCGTCGCGGTCGATCGCCAGGTCGCCGAAATCCAGCTGCTCGTCGCCGGTCGCTTCGGGCGTAGCGTGCGCCGTCGTCCAGTACTTGCCGCCGTTGGTCGACCGCGCGACCCGGATCCGGCTCAGGTTGCCGTTGTCCCACCCGTCGTCGGTGAAGCTCACATAGACCGTGCCCCGGTGCGGACTGGCCGTCGACTGGTCGACTTCGGCCTGCACGTTGAGGATCGAGCCGTGGTAGTAGCGGCTGTAGTCCACCGTGTACCAGCCGTCCCAGGTCTGGCCGACATCGGCGGTGCGGGCCGCACGCAAGGCTCCGCCGTCGGAATCCCAGTACAGCGGCTGCACGGCGATCATCACACCCTGCTTGTCGAACGCCACCGCCGGGGCATCCGTCGGCGTTTCGTCGTCCCAGACGCCCCACATCGTGCAGCCGTGGCGCCAGGTGGCACCTTCGTCTTCGGACAGGTGCACGGCAAAGCTGCAGTGATCGCTGCGGCTGCCGATGGCCAGCTGGGCCGGGTTGGCCGCATCGACGGCGATGGCCGCACGCCCAGCTCGGGCCGGGGCCACTTCGTTGCCGGCCTGCGCAAAGGCCGGTGCTGCACAGGCCAGCGCGGCAGCGAGCAGGGTGGAAAACTTCAAAGCTTGCATGGGGTCGACTTTCTTGAAGGTGTACATAACGAATTATTCGTACGTCATTTTCTTGCGCTGAAGAGGGGCACCGAGCGCAATTGAAGATTGCTGAGCAATCGACTTCGGCCGCTGGGCGTCGGTCCGCCGGTCCCCGGCATGGCGCGGAAACAAACGTTCACGCGGCACTGACAGTGCCCGCCCGATCACGCGCGCTGTCAACCCTCAAGGCCGTCGAAGGGTTGAGCACACTCTTCCAACGGAAACAGGACACTGGACATGATCACGTTGCACAGATGGGCCGCGGTGGCGGCCTGCGGCCTGGCGCTCTCGACGGCCATGGCCGAAACCAGCCCCTTGACGCCGGAACAGGTGGTGCGCGCCTATGCCGATGCGGCCAGCCGGCACGATGTCGACGCGCTGCTGGCCTTGTATGCGCCGGACGTCCACAAGTACAGGTTCCCCGGCGCGCTGACCTCCGAGGGGCGGGAGAACAACCGCGAGAAGTACAAGAAGAACTTCGCCGAGAACCCGGAGCTGAAGGTCAAGATCCTCGAGCTGATGGTGCTCGAGGACAAGGTCATCGCGCACGACCTGGTCACCGGCCTGGCCAGTGGCAAGACCTCGGATGAGCTGACGGTTTACCAGGTCAGCGGCGGACAGATCAGCAACATCGTCTACGTCGAGCGGCAGCTGCGCTGATCCGCGCAGGTGGCTGGGTGCCGCCCCAGCCACCGGCGATGTCAGGGCTTCGCCGTGCTCAAGCGCAGCGTCGTATCGCCGGCCGCGTCGGGGCCGACGAAAGCCGTCTTCAAGCGCCTGCCGGCCCAGGCATGGCTGGCGATGCTGTCCAGGTCGCCCAGCACCGCCGGGTCCGACGTCCGGCCTTGCAGCACGGCCGGCGCGCTGAAGCTGGCGCCGCCGTCGGTCGAGAACGCGACCATCGGCTGGTAGCCGGTCTGCTGCGGGTGCTTGCGCTGGTCCATCCAGGTCACTGCGACATCACCCTGGCGGCTGACGCTGATCCAGGGCATGAACTGGTCGGCCGCGTGCGGGCCGGTGGCCACCGGCCGCGGCGTGCTCCAGCTCGCGCCCTGGTCGTCGGAGGTCGACAGCAGCACCTGCAGGTGCTTGTCGGCGTAGGTCGTCATCACGGTATAGAGCCGGTCTTGATGCGGCCCGCTGCTGGCGTCCACGGCGATCACCGGCGTGAACGACACGAACTCGGTGGTGCCCGGCAACGCGCCGTAGTCATACCAGAGGCGATGGGCGACCTCACCCGGCGGCAACTTCGTCGAGGCCAGCCTGGTCGGCGTGGTCCAGGTCTGGCCGCCGTCGGTCGAGCGGACAAGACGCAGTTCGGCAGGGCGGCCATGGCAGTCGTGCCCCACGCCCGTGCAGCTCAGGTAGGACAGATAGAGGCTGCCGTCACGGCCGATGGCGAGATCGCTGAAGTCGAGCCTCTCGTCACCGGTGGCCGTGGGCGTGGCGTCCACGCTGCGCCAGGCGATGCCGTCTTCGGAACGGCCGACGCGGATGACCACCTTGCTCATGCCGTCGTCGGTGAAGCTGGCATAGAGCCGCCCGCGATACGGACTGTCGGCCCCGGCGTCGGCTTCCAGATGGACGCTCTTGATCCAGCCGAATTCGTAGWAATGGCTGTAGGCGATGGTGGTCCCCCAGTCGTCCCACTTCAGTCCATCGGTCGAGCGCATGGCCTGCAGCTTGCTGCCGGACCATTCGTACGGCAGCGCAGCGATCACGGAACCATCCCGGCTGAACCCCACGGCCGGCGCCTCGGTCGAGTCTTCGTCGTCGGCATTGCCGAGCGGCGTGCAGAGGTGGCGCCAGGTCTGGCCGCCGTCTGGCGAGGACTGCACCGCACCAGTGTGGCAATGGCCGTCGTCGTGCCCGATCACGATGCGGCTGGCATCGGCCGCGTCGATGGCGATCGACGTGCGGGCGGACCGGGCTGGCGACAGCTCGACGTCCTTGGACACGCAAGGCGAACCGGTGCAGCGCTGGTCGGCCTGCGCCTGCGCGAAACAGGGCCACGGCAGGGCCAATGCGGCCACCAGCAGGCCCGACGACGCTGTCCAACGATGCATGGGTTCACTCCACGATTAACAACCTAACGAATTATGTGGTGAGTCATCGCCGCCCGACGTCGCTGAAAACCCGCCGCCGTGACGATGGCAGCGCGATCGGTGGGGTCGCCGGCAGGGTTGTCAGTTGCCTGTCGGCTGGCGGTGGCAAGCTTTTCATCCGCCGGGTGATCCGCCTTGGCCGGGGGTTGACGGCTCGAATATCCAGCCGTAGCCACCCCTACGAATCTTCGTAGGACCACGAGTCCTCGTACTTACATCCGGAATCGAGCGACCCCAACTCGACGACGTAGCATGCGCCCTCGCCGACTGGACCTGAACGCTGACATGAAGCCTGTGGCGCCCGCCGCGCCCCCGCCGCCCGTGCCCGCCGCGACCACTGCGCCGGACGCCGGCGACGTGACCACGCTGCTGCAAAGCTGGGCCGACGGGGACCGCTCGGCGCTGGACCGGCTGATCCCGGCGGTCTACAGCCAGCTGCGCCGGGTCGCACGCTCGGCCTCGCGCGGCGAACGCCCCGAGCACACGCTGCAGGCCACCGGCCTGGTGCACGAGGCCTTCATCCGCCTGTCGCAGCAGCGCTCGTCGCGCTGGTCGAACCGCTATGAATTCTTTGGCTGGGCCAGCCGCGTGATGCGGCAGATCCTGGTCGACCATGCCCGGGCGCGCCAGGCGCAAAAGCGCGGTGGTGGCGTCGTGCACGACAGCCTCGACGATGAAAACCTGCTGCTGCAGGACCGGCTCGCCGCGCCGACCTCGCCGTGGATGGAACTGCTGGCGTTGGACGAGGCGCTGACTCGGTTGAAATCGCTGGACCCGCAGCAGGCCAGCGTCGTCGAGTTGCGCTTCTTCGGCGAGCTGAGCGTCGAAGAGACGGCGCAGTGCCTGGGCATCTCCCCCGCGACGGTCAAGCGCGAATGGGCCACGGCCCGCGCCTGGCTGCTGCGCGAACTGAAGAGCGGCCCTGCCGGGGAATCGCGATGAAGCGCGACGACAACTCGGGGCTGGCCGACGACAACGCGCGGCGCTGGCAGGTGGTCAAGGCCGCACTGGCGCAGGCGCTCGAGCTGGCGCCGAACGAACGCGCAGCGATGCTGGCCGAGCTACATGCGCGCGACCCGGCGTTGGCCGACGAGATCGGCTCGCTGCTGGCCGCCCATGACGAGACCGGCCCGCAGCTGTTGGGGCTGGCGCCAGGCGCCGTCGATGGCCTGGTGCGCGCGCATGCGGACGCGCTGCGCATCGGCCAGCGCCTGGGCGCCTACCGGCTGGTGCGGCGCATCGGCAGCGGTGGCATGGGCGATGTCTACCTCGGCGAGCGGGCCGATGGCGCCTTCGAAAAAGCCGTGGCGGTCAAGGTGCTGCGCGACGGCCTGGTCGGCGAGATGGCGGTGCACCGCTTCGAGCGCGAACGCCAGATCCTGGCCAGCCTGGACCATGTCAACCTGGCCAAGGTCTTCGACGGCGGCGTGACCGAAGAAGGTCTGCCGTACTTCGTGATGGAGCTGGTCGACGGCCAGCCGCTGACCGACTACTGCGATGCGCGCGGCCTCGATGTGCGCCAACGGGTCGAGCTCTTGCGCGCGGTCTGCCAGGTGGTGCATTACGTGCACCAGCGCGGCGTGATCCACCGCGACCTGAAGCCACGCAACATCCTGGTCACCGCCGACGGGGTGGTCAAGCTGTTGGATTTCGGCATCGCCAAGCTGGTCGACCCGCAGCCGGGTGGCCCGTTGGCGGACGAGACTGTCACCGCGCTGCGCACGATGACGCCGCTGTACTCCAGCCCCGAGCAGGTGCGCGGCCAGGCGATCGGGCCGGCCAGCGATGTCTATGCGCTCGGTGTCGTGATGTGCCAGCTGCTGGCCGGGCGCTCGCCCTACGACCTGGACACGACGACCGCCCCGTCGTTCGAGCTGGCGCGGGCGATCTGCGATGAAGAGCCGTTGCGCCTGACAGAAGCTGCGACCCGCAACCCGCGCGCGATGCCGCTGCGTGCGCTGCGCGGCGACCTCGAAGCGGTGGTCGCCAAGGCGCTGCGCAAGGACCCGTCGGCGCGCTACGAATCGGCCGAGCAGATGGCCGACGACCTGTTTCGCCACCTCGAGCGGCTGCCGGTCGCCGCACGCCGCGGCGCCACCGGCTACCGCGTCGGCCGCTGGCTGGTTCGGCACCGTGCCATCGCCGCCGGCGCGCTGGTGGCCAACCTCGCGCTGCTGGCGGGCTTGGCCGTGGCGTTGGACCAGGCGCATGAAGCACGCCTGCAACGACAGAACGCGCAACAGGCCTCGGCCAAGGTGCGCAGCCTGGCCAACGTCGTGATGTTCGAGTTCCACGACGCGGTGGCCAAGCTGCCGGGTTCGATCGAGGCGCGCAAGCTGCTGGTCGAAAAAGCGCAGGCCTACCTGATGGCGCTGGAGCCCGAGGTCGCCTCCGATCCCAGCCTGGGCGTGGAGCTGGCGGCCAGCTACCGCAAGCTGGGCGACATCCAGGGCCGGCCGAACACCGCCAACCTGGGTGACTTCGACGGCGCGCTGGCCAGCTACGACCGCGGCACGGCGATGCTGGAGCGGCTGGTCGGGCAGCCGGGCCTGACGATCGGCCCGGTCGAGCTGGCGCTGGAGCGCGTCACCACGCTGGCTCACAAGACCTCGTTGCTGAGCTACACCGCGAAACGCGACGCCGCCCGGAAGACCGCCGAGCAGACCCTGGCGCTGCTCGACGAGGTGGCCGCACAGGAGCCCAACAACGTCAAGGCGATGACGCTGCGGGCCGGCGTGCACGGCGTGTTGTCGTGGGTGCTGCACGAGCAGGGCGACATCGCCGGCTTCCTGGCCCAGACCACCGCGTCCGAGCTGTGCCTCAGCAAGGTGTTGGCGCTGCAGCCCGACCACTACGACGCGACGCTGTCACTGGCCTCGGCCTACGCACGCCGGGGCGTGTACTACATGGAACGGGACCACAGTGCCGAAAGCGCGCAGCTGGCCCTGGAGCCGCTGCAGAAGTGGACCACGCTGGTCGAGCGCCTGAGCGCGATGTCGCCCGACAACGCCACGCTGGGCGGTGAGCTGGGCGAGAGCCGCAGCTACCTGGGCCTGGCCTTCGACCGGGCCAAGGACCCGGCCCGTGCGATCGACGTGCTGAGCCGTTCGACCGACGAACTGGCACGCCGCATGCAGCTGAACCCGCGCGACGTCCACCTGGGCTATGTGCTGCTGAACTCGCGCATCGCGCTGGCCACGGTGATGCTGAATCAGCACGACAAGGCCGGCGCCAGCGGCCAGATGCAGCTCGCGCTCGCGCTGTACGACGACTGGCCGCAGGCGACGCGCCAGAGCGTGATGCACCTGCACGCCGGGGCCGAGGCGCATTTCGTGGCCGGCCAGGCGGCCGCCGGCACCGACGGCCGCCCGGGCCGCGAAGCCTGCGAGCACTACCGCGCCAGCCGCGCGATGCTTCAGGCCATCCCCGGCGAGCTGCCCAGTTCCAACGACGGTGAGCTGAGCCGCAAGGACGTCGAGAGGGAACTGGCGCGATGCACGTCCGCCTGAAGCGCCGCGACATCCATCTTTGATGGCGGGCGGGCTGGGCTTCGACAAGCTCAGCCCGAACGGAGAGGGGGTCGAGCTTGCCTTGCGTTCGCCCTGAGCTTGTCGAAGGGCATCCGATCGTGCTGAGCCTGTCGAAGGGCCCGAGTGCTCAAGCTGCGCCCAGGAACTCGTTCTTCCACAGCTTGTTGTCGCGCATCCAGCTTTCCAGGCCGGCCGTGCTGTCGTCGG
The DNA here is from genome assembly GCF_056403075.1 of Ideonella sp. P3_A4. NCBI lineage: Bacteria > Pseudomonadati > Pseudomonadota > Betaproteobacteria > Burkholderiales > Sphaerotilaceae > Ideonella > Ideonella sp. P3_A4. Next base: position 37,546 of record NZ_JBFUGE010000011.1, read on the forward strand.
TGACGGTGCCGTCGTCCTTCATCTCGTCGTCGAGGATCTTGTGAGTCTCGCCCACGAGCTTCTTGATCTCGTCCGGCGTCAGCGACTGCAGGTACTGCATGCGCTGCTGCTGGGGCACGCCATTGGCGTCGAACATCGGGTTCAGCACATGCATCGGGCTCATGCCGCCTTCGGTGAAGAAGGACTTGGCGTCCCCGTACAAGCTCACGCCCGGGATCCACGACTGCCAGTCGCTCGACTTGATGTCGGACGCGCCGCCATTCTGGTTCATCAGCTCCTTCGCCTGCTCGTCGCTGAAGCCGAGCGACTTCACCATGTCGGCGTAGTCGTGGTTGTCGTCGTACTCGAACTCGTTCTTCGACTTGCTGACACCGTAGGCGAAGCGCGCGCCGAGGAACACCGCCGTGACGCCGGCGCCGATCCAGCCGATCACCGGGATTGAACCCTCCACCGCCAGCGCCGCGCCTTCGCTGAGCGCCAGGCGCAGCAGTGCGCCACCGACCTGCGTGCGCAACGCCATCGCGCCCATGTCGAGCAGATCGCCGGCGACGACACCGCTGGTCAGCAAGCCGGCCTTCCAGTCGGCCGTGGTGTCGGTCCTGCCGCCGAGCGCCGTGTGGCCGGTGAAGTCTTCGATGGCCCATTCCATGTCGGCCAGTGTCAGCAGGCTGCCGACACCACYGGTCTTGATGAACTTGGCCATGTCGTCGGCAGCCCCAGGGCCCACCTTGGCCAGCTGTGAGCCGAAGGTCTTGTTCAACACATCGGTCAGCTTGCCGCCCTCGAAGCTGACGCCCCGGATGGCGCGGTAGGTGTCTGCCGCGCCACCGGCCAGGAAGAACGTCGCGAACGCCTCGCTGCTGGTGATGCCTTGTTCGTTGCCCGCATTGGTGGCGTTGTTGTATGACGAGACGAAGAAACAGGCCGCACCGAGCACGCGGGTGAAGCGCTCGGCGGCACGCAGCGATTCGGGCCCGGCCTTGGCCGCCGTCGATGCCGGCTCGCCAAAGGTCGGCAGCTCCTTCTTGTACTCGGCCATCAAGGTGGCACGGTCGGCGTCCGACAGCACCCCCTTGTTGGCCTTGGTCTTCTCGTCGATCTTGTCCTGCCACTTCTTCATGAAGTCGAAGGCTTTCTGGACCGAGGCCTTGTCGGTGAAGCCCAGCCACGCGGCGTTGCCGACCAGCTTGCTGCTCGGGTCGTGCAGGATCGGGTCCTTCAGGCCGCGGCGCAAGGCGACCTGCGTGTAGGCGTTGACCAGCGCGTCGCCGGTACCCTTGTACCAATTCATCGTCAGGCGCGTCGTCGAGGTCGTCGTGCCGATGCCTTGCAGCGTGGTCTTGATCGTCGCCACCGTGTCGTCGGCCGGTCGCACCAGCACCTGGTCCTGACCCGGCGGCATCTTGTCCTTCAGCAGGCCGCGCAGGTCCTGCTGATAGGTGTTCGTCAGCGCGCGCAGCGTGTCGTCGGAGGCCTTGTCGCCCTTGGCCAGCTCGGCCTTCAGGTCTTTCTCCCACTGGTCGGTGCGGGTGTTGGCCTGCCGCACCTGCTCGGGCGTCAGGTGGTAGTCGCGCGCCAGCTTGTCGAGGTAGTCGCGCTGCGCACCAACCACCGAGGTCGGGTTCCACGGGCTGGCGTTGCCGTCGAAGTCGCCGAAATTCAGCTGGTTGACGCGGTGGGTGTCGAGGCTGACGTTGTTGTTCAAGGTGCTCATCGCCACCTCGTCGCCGTCGAGGTCGCGGATCACGTCGCCGAGCATCTTCTCGGCCGGCACCGTCGGGTGCTCGAAGTCGATCTTCAACCCGGTCAGGTCGCGCATCAGCCCATCGAGCTGGACACCGCGCTTTTCAATCTGCAGCTGCGCCGCGTCGATGCCCGTCGGGTTGCCCTTGTCGTCCAGTTGGAAGTACTTCTCCGGGTGGTTCTTGCGGTCCTGGACGATCGCCTGCGCGACCTGCTTCGGGTCGAGGTTGCCGAAGTCCTGCACCAGGCGCAGCGCGTTCTTGTTCTGGCCCTGCCAGTCCTCGACGTCGCCCTTGGCGTTGTCGCGGAATTCCTTGACGCCGTCGCGGATCTGGTTGCGCACGTTGGCTTCGACGCGCTCGGACCAGTCCTGCGGATCGCCCTTGCGGTCCTTCACCGCGTTGTACAGCGCGACGCTGAGCTTGGCCGCACCGTGGTCGGCGATGGCCTTGTTGGTCTGCTGGTACAGCCCGGCGTTGCCGGTGGTCAGGCCGAGAACTTGCGACGCGGTCTTCGGGTCCGATGCGGCGTCGTTGATCGCCCGCACGTAGAACGCGGCGAACTCGTCGGCACGGTGTGCGCCGAGGCTGTCGGCCGTCTCGATCAGCTGGCTCAGGCCGTTGTAGGCATCGCCGGTGACGTCGGCATCGGTCAGCAGCGCCTGCCACAGCGGATCGTCATGGCCCTTGTCGGTCCGCGCCTTGGCGGCGTCGAGCAGCAGGTTGGCGACTTCAGGCGGCGCGTTCTGGCCAACGTCGGAGAACAGCTTGCCCAGGGCTTCGTTGTGGTTGAAGTTCTTCTTGTCGCCGAGGATCTTGTCGATCTGCTGGTCGAAGTACTGGCGCGTGAAGACCGGCTTGCCGGCAGCGTCCCACAGCTGCGTGCGCTCGGCCGGGTCGGCGGCTGCATCCATGTTGGCGCGCAGCAGCTTCATCGCCTCGTCGGGCTTGCCCTTGCCGACCAGGTCCTTGACCTGCTGCGTCGTGTAGTCGCGCCGGTGTTCGGGAATGGCCTTGGTCAGCAGGTCGAGGTAGGCCTTGTCGTCCTTGTGCTCGCGCTGCAGCTTCAGGTAGGCGTAGGTCACCGGGTCGTCGCCGGCGACGCGGCGCAGGTCGTCGTTGATGGTCTTGTCCGATGTCGCGGTGTCGTGCGCGCCGGCCTCGACCTTGGCCAGGTCGGCCTTCACGCCGTCGGCTGTCGGCGGGCCGGCCTTGGTCGTGGGTTGCGTGGAAGGCTGAGTCTGAGCCACGGGCGGCGCGCCGGTCGGGCCGTTGGGCTTGACCTTGGCCGCTTCGTCCAGCGCCTTGTTGACGCCGTCGTTGCCGTCCAGCGCGTACTGCTCGTCACCGTACTTGACTAGCTTGTCGATCGCCGTGTCGCGCTGGTTCTGCGCAAAGCCGCGGAAGCGCGCGTCGGTGGTCGCCTGCAACACCGAGTCGAGGATCTTCTGCTTGTCGCTGCCGTTCGACTTGTCGTAGAGCTGCCGGTTGGCCTGCACACGCGACAACTGGTCCAGCGCCACGCGTGCGTCGGCGGGCGTCAGGTCGTTGCGGCCGGTCAGCTTGTCGACCACGCCGCGGAAGGTGCTGTCGTGCTGGTAGGCATCGAGCACCTGGAACTCACCGGTCTCGTTGTCGAGTGCACGGAACCCTGCGTGGTTGACGAGCTGCTTCAGGCCATTCAAGCGCGTCGCCGCGTCGTCGCCCTTCGCGAATTCGCTGAACAGGCCCAGCACCCGGTCCTGCACCCGCGAATTCACGTCGTGGAAGTTCGATGAACCGATCAACTCACGCAGCTGGTCCTTCTGGCCTGCATCGAGCGGCTTGCCGCCCTTGGCCGCCTGCGTGACCGTGCGATCGAACTGGCCGAGGGTCTCGATCTGCTGGTCGGCACCGAGCTTGTGGAAGGCCTCGGAGCTGGTCAACTTGTCGAGATCGACGCCGTACTGCAGGTCGTCCTTGTGGGCGCCCTTGGATTGGTCGACGGCCGTCTGCACGTCCTTGGCCAACGGGTCGGGCAGGTCCTGGCGCGGGTCTTCGGCCTTGTAGCTGAAGCTGTCGCCGCACTTGGCGTGGTCCAGGTCCTTGCCCGGGTTCTGCTCACGCAGGTTGTCGACCGCGCGGCTGGTCTTTTCCTTCAGCACCTCGTCGGCCGGCCAGCCTTGGGTCTTCTTGTCGATCGCGGCGCGCTGGTCGGCCGTCAGCAGCAGGTCGGGGTTCTGCTCGACCTCGTGCCACAGGCTGCCGTCGTGCTTGACGCCCTTGTCGTCGGTCCAGTCGCGGATCGTCAGCTGCACCGGGCGATCCGGTGCCAGCAGCCGCGCGGCCTGGTCGCGCTGCGCCAGCGGCATCGCCAGCATGCTGTCCTTGTCGCCCTTCGCATCGGGCTGCACCAACGCGGCCGACATCGCGGTTTCCAGCATCGAGGTGCGGCCCGGCGACGACTGGCCCAGGTCCAGCCCGAGCAGGCCCAGCAGGTTGTTCGCGCTGTCGCCCTTGGTGCCGCCAGGCATCACTTGCAGGATGTCGTGGGCGATGTGGAACGCGGCCTCCTTGTCGCCGGCCAACTCGACGCTGGCCTCGAGGTCGGCCACCGTGTGGTCGAACTCACCGCGGGTGTCGATCGGGTTCGGGTTGTCGGCATCGGGGCTGTAGCTCTGGCC
>NZ_JBFUGE010000012.1:0-40968 GCF_056403075.1 Ideonella sp. P3_A4
AATGGGGAGTTTGGTGCTCGCTGCGGCGCAGCAAAAGGCATGACCGCCAGGTGACAGGCGGGTGGTTCGGGCGGCTTGTTGTCGCCGTTGGTCGGCGCCGCGCGAGGGGGCTCAATCCACCGCGGCCAGGGCCTCGGGATGGCGGGTTGGGCGGGCGGGCGCTTGCGCCTTGTGCGCGCGATTGCGGCCGCCCATCTTGGCGGCATAGAGCGCCGCGTCGGCGAGCAGGATCAGGCTCTGCGCGTCCGGACCAGCCTCGGCCTCGGTGGCGCTGGCGGGCCGGATGCAGGCCACGCCGATGCTGACCGTGACGCGGGTGGTGGTCGGCGATTGCGCATGCGGGATGTCGAGCTGGCAGACGGCCTGGCAGATCTGCTGCGCCATCGCTGCCGCCGCTTCCTCGTTCAGCTCGGGCAGCAGGATGGCGAACTCCTCGCCGCCGTAGCGCGCCGCCACTTCGCCCGAACGCTTGGCTGCGCCCGCCAGCGCGGTGGCCAGCTGGCGCAGACAGTCGTCGCCTGCCACATGGCCGTAGAAGTCGTTGAACGCCTTGAAGTGGTCGACGTCGATCATCAGCAGCGCGAGCGGGGCCCGGTTGCGCTGTGACCGCCGCCACTCGCTCTCCAACGCCTCGTCGAAAGCGCGGCGGTTGGCGATGCCGGTCAGCGCATCGGCGCCGTTCAGGCTCTGCAGTTCGGTGGCGGCCTGCAGCAAGCGGGCATAGAGCCAGCCGTTCTCCACCAGCAGCACCAGCAGCACCAGGCTGGCGGCCATCAGGCCATACACCCGGCCGGCGTAAAAGCCCAGGTCGAAGCGCCCGCCGTTGAAGACGGCCGACAAGGCGATGTCGCAGAGCCACGCGCACATCACGACGCTCAGCCACAGGTCCAGTACCGAATGCCGGCGCCGCCGCCACAGCGCGACCAGCGCCGCCAGGCTCAGCAGCCACACGGTCGTGACGACGCCGATCATCGCGGGCGTGTAGTGGTTGCCGGCCATGATGGCGGGCAGCAGCGTGCGGGCCTCGGTGGTGGTCAGCAAGATCAGCGCTGCTGCCACCGCCGCCACGGCCGCCGCCGCGGCCGCCAGCGCGCGCTGGGTGCTGCTGCCGACCTTGCCCTCCCAGCGGGTGTAGGCGATCCCGCAAAGCGGGAAGCCGCTGTGCCAGAACATGTACAGCCACGCCGTGGTCTGCTTGTCGCCGCCGATCAGGCCGCCGTCGGCATACAGCCCGGGGAAGCTGAGCATGTGCGCGGTGGCCATCAAGCCCGAGAACAGGTAGCCGCACACCAGCACCCGCACCGCCTTCGAGCGACTGACCAGGAACTGGCCGATCAGCAGCGCGGCGGTCATCAGGTCGTTGACGATCAGCGCCGATTCGTAGGTCGGAATGAAAGCCCAGACAGGCGCGAGCGGCGTCTTGGCGAAAGGCACCAGGGCGACGAACACGAGCGCCGACACCAGCATGACCCCGCGCGCCAGCCGCCGCTCGGTGGCGCTCGCGGGCAGCTCAGACAGGAAACTCGGCCCCAGAACGGTGGAGAGACTGGCCAACTTCACTCGCTCCCACCCCCTCGCGCCCATGCCGGGTCACGCGGGGTCGCTTGTCAGCGGTTCCTCTCCCTGGTTGAGCGAAGTATGCGCAAAATCGGTGGCGCGAGAAATGAGCGTTACAACCGGCTCTTGATCCAGCCGTCGACCTGCTCGTCGAGGATCGCCAGCGGCAGCGCGCCGCCGCGCAGCACCACGTCATGGAAGGCCTTCTCGGCCTCGGCGTCCCACTTCGCGCCGAGCGCCTTCTGCGCCCTTTCGCGCGCCGCGCGGATGCTCAGCATGCCGACCTTGTAGGCGCAGGCCTGGCCCGGGTCGACGATGTAGCGCTCGATCTCGGCCACCACCTCGCCCTCGGGCATGCCCGTCTTGGCGACCATGTAGTCGATCGCCTGCTGGCGCGTCCAGCGCTTGGCGTGGATGCCGGTGTCGACCACCAGCCGCACCGCGCGGAACATCTCGGCCTGCAGCCGGCCGAGGTCGCTGAACGGATCGTCCTTGTAGACGCCCAGCTCGGTGCCCAGCCACTCGGCGTACAGCGCCCAGCCCTCCATGTAGGCGGTGAACGGCAGCACCTTGCGGAAGGTCGGGCCGCCCTGCTGCTCTTGCGACAGCGCGATCTGGAAGTGGTGGCCCGGCACACCTTCGTGGATCGACAAGGTGCGCATGCCGAACTTGGGCAGCGAGCCCATGTCGCGCAGGTTGGCGTAGAACACGCCGGGGCGGGTGCCGTCCATCGCCGGGGATTGGTAGTAGGCGCCCGGTGCGGTCTTCTCTTTGAACTCGGGCACGCGTTGCACCTCGATCGGCGCCTTCGGCGTCATGCCGACCACCGCGCGCGAGCGCTGCAGCTGGTCCTCGATCATCTTGCTGTAGGCGGCCAGGGCCTGCTTGCGGCCTTCGTCGTCGTTCGGGTAGAGGAACTGCGGGTCCTTCGCCAACCGGCCCAGCGCCTGCGCCGGGGTCTCGCCCTCGCGCTGCTGTCCTTGCGCAGCAAGGATGGTCTTCATCTCGGCCTCGATGCGCGCGATCTCGGACAGGCCCAGCTCATGCACCTGCTGCGGTGTCATGTTGCTGGTGGTCTCGTGCCGCACACGGTAGGCGTAATAGGCATCGCCGTCGGGCAGCTTCCAGACGCCGTCGTCGGTGGTGGCTCGCGGCAGTTGACCCTCGAAGAAGGTGATCAGCTTTTGGTAAGCCGGCCGCACGACCTGGTCGACCAGTTCGGGGCAGCGCGCTTTCAGGGCCGGCTTGTCCGCCGGGGTGACATCGGTGAGCGCCTCGACCTTGGTAGAGAAGTTGACGCACAGCGGGTTCTCGGCCGCCGGCTTGCTGGCGAAGCCGCGCATCTCGGTCAGCACGCGTTCGATCACGAAACGCGGCGGCACGATGCCCTTCTGCTCACGCAGCACCAGGCCGTCATGCACCTGGTCGAACTTGCGACCGATCTCGCCCAGCCGCGCCAGGTAATCGTCGGCGCCGCGCCTGTCGGCGATGCGGTGCTGGTTGATCAGGAAGTCCGGCGTCTGGCTCTGCACGCCGAACAGCTGGTTGACCGGGTAGTTGTGGAGCCGGAACCGTTCGCCCTCGAGCTGGCTCTCGATGAACCAGACCAGCACGCGGGTCGACAGCCGCTGCGCTTCGGTCTGGCGGCCGGGGTCATAGGCCTTCAGGTCGGCCAGGTTCTGGTGCCACTGCGCGAAGTCGCGCTCGGCCTTGGCTTCCGACTCATCGTTCAGGTGCGCGTTGTGGCGCCGGTAGCCGAACTGCTCGGCGATGCCCATCATCGTCAGCAGCTCGGGGTTGTCGAGCATGAAGCTGACGAACACCTTCTCGTAGAAGTGGTTCAGGCTGAAGGGCCGGAACCAGACCAGGTTGACGACGAAGATCGTGGCGAGCAGCAGCGCGGCGGCGAACAGACCGCCGAGCGTGCGGAAGATGGTTTTGCGCATGGGGGCGCAGCTTAGCGGAGCCCGTGCTCCGCCGTGGTCGTTGCGACGAAGCCTTGTAGGCCCGTCGCGAGGTCTTGCAGCGCGCGACCGATCAACGCCCGATCAGCGGCGCAGGTCGGCCTGGCGCTCGATGACGCGGCCGACCAGGCCGTACTCGATCGCCTCTTCGGCGGACATCCAGCGGTCACGCTCGATGTCGGTCAGCACACGTTCCAGCGGCTGCCCGGTCTCGCGCGCGATGACCACGGCAATGCGTTCGCGCGCCTTCACGATCTCGCGGGCCTGGATGGCGATGTCGGTGGCCTGGCCGCCGGCGCCGCCGCTGGGCTGGTGGATCAGGAAGCGTGTCTGCGGCAGGCAGAAGCGGCGCTCGCGCGGTACCGACAGATAGACGTGGGTGGCCGCGCTGCCGACCCAGCCGGTGCCGATCACGTTGACCGGCGCCTCGATGTAGCGGATCACGTCGTGGATCGTGTCGCCGGACTCCAGGTGGCCGCCGGGCGAAGACACCAGCAGGGTGATCGGCTCGCTGGATTCGGCGGACAGTGCGATCAGGCGTCGCACCGTGTCCTGGGCGGTGACATCGGTGATGCTGCCGAACAGCAGCACCGTGCGCGACTTGAAGGCCTTCTCTTCGAGGAAGCTGGTGCGCGGGTCGGCGAGCGGGGTCGGGGCGTTGGGGGTGGTTTCCATCGGCTTGGTGTCCATGCGGGAAGCGAAGACGGGCGAGGCTACCACTTGGTCAAGCTGTCATGCGCCAGTGGCTCGGTGACCCCACCGTGCGTGCGGCCGTGCTCACTTCAGCAGGCCGGCGCTTTCTGCCGCGGCGCGGATGCCGCTGTAGTTCTCGGGCGCGGTCGGCAGGAAGCGTGTCGCGCGCTGCAGCGCCAGGATCTCCTTGTGCGCCGGGTTGGCCGGGTCCAGCGTCAGGAAGGCCTTGAGCAGCTTCTCGCGCAACCCGGCTGGCATGTCGGCGTGCACGCTCCAGTTGTAGTCGTAGTACGGCGGCGTGGTGAAGAACACCTTGACCTGGCTGGTGTCGACCTTCTTGTCGGCAACGAACTTCTCCCACACCGAGATGTTCAGCGCACCCGCGTCGACCTTGCCTGAGGCGACCGCGGCGATCGTCGCGTCGTGCGCGCCGGAGAACGCAATGCGCTTGAAGTCCGCTTCCGGGTTCAACCCCACATCGAGCAGATAGTGACGCGGCATCAGGTGGCCTGACGTGCTGGAGGCCGAGCCGAAGCTGAGCGTGTGGCCCTTCAGGTCGGCCAGCTGCTTGATGCCGCTGCCGGCGTCGGTGATGAAGACCGAGCGGAATTTCGCGTCTTCTTCGCGCTGCACCAGCGGGATCACCTTGCCGCCCGAGCGCACGCTGGCCTGCACGAAGGTGAAGCCACCGAACCAGGCCAGGTCGACCTTGCGGTTGACCAGCGTTTCGACCGCGGCGGCGTAGTCGGTCACCGGCGTCCACTCGACCTTCATGCCCAACTGCGCTTCCAGGTACTGGCCAAGTGGCGCGAACTTGCGCGCCAGTTCGGTCGGCGCTTCATCGGGGATCGCGGTGACGCGCAGCACGGCCTGGGCCGCGGCACCTGGGCCGACCAGCGTCGCCATCAGGGCGACGGTGCCGAGCAGCAGCTGCCGGCGCGTGGCGTGAAGTGGGCGCATCCAAGTCGTCACGGCAAGCTCCTGAGAACCAAGGTGGCCGGATTGTGGCGGCAGCGCGCCGCTGGTGCGCGCCTTGGGTACCCGCGACAGGCTCAGGCGCTGTCGCGCATGCGCAGCGCACGCACCAGCGTGTTGCGCAACCGAGCCGCATCGATCGGCTTGGTCAGGAAGTCGTTCATGCCGGCGGCCAGCGCCTGGTCGCGCTCGGACACCAGCGCCGCGGCCGTCAACGCGATGACAGGCAGGCGATTGGCCGGGTGACGCAGCCGCAGCAGGCGGGTCGCTTCATGGCCGCTCATGCCGGGCATCTGCACGTCCATCAACACCATGTCGAAAGGTCTGCCGCGGGCCTGCGCGTTGTCCACTGCCTCGATCGCTTCCTGGCCGTCGCCGGCCTGCGAGACCTCGACGCCCCACTGCTCCAGCAAGGCGACCGCGATCATCATGTTGACCGCGTTGTCCTCGACCATCAACACGCGCGAGCCGCTGATCGGGTCGGCACCAAAACCGCTGGAGACCGAATCCAGCGCTTCGTTGTCGCCCGCTGGCAGCGGCAGCTCGGCCCAGAAGCAGCTGCCCTGGCCCGGCACGCTGACCACGCCGACCTCGCCGCCCATCTGCTGGGCCAGCTGGCGGCAGATCGACAGGCCCAGGCCGGTGCCGCCGACGCGCCGCGTGCGCGACACATCGGCCTGTGAGAACGGGCGGAACAGCAGCGCCTGCTGCGCTTCGTCGATGCCGGGGCCGGTGTCGGTGACTTCGAAGCGCAGCCGGTGCGCCCGCGACCACAGCACCGACAGCCGGATGCCACCGCTCTCGGTGAACTTCAGCGCGTTGTTCAGGAAGTTGCTGAGGATCTGCCGCACCCGCACCGGGTCGCCGATCACCACCGGCGGCAGGTCGTCTTCCAGATCGACCGACATCTCCAGGCCCTTGGTGTCGGCCAGCGAGCCGTAGGCCTGGTGCACCCTGCGCAGCAGCCCGTGCAGGTCGAACGGGACCTGGTCGATGTGCATCTTGCCGGCCTCGATCTTCGACAGGTCGAGGATGTCGGAGAGGATGCCGGACAGCGTTTCGGCCGAGTCGCTGATCTGCTCGATGTACTGGCGCCGGCGCGATTCGTCGACTCCCGGCTGCCGTGCCAGGCGCGCCAGCCCGAGCAAGGCATTCAACGGCGTGCGGATCTCGTGGCTGGTGTTGGCGAGGAAGGCGCTTTTCGCGCGGCTGGCCGCTTCGGCGTCGTCGCGGGCCTTGGCCAGCGCCTGCTCGACCTGGCGCTTCTCGGTCACGTCTTCGGCCAGCCAGATGGTGCCGCCGCGGCCCGGGCCGGTGCCGGCCAGCGACTTGGCCAGCAAGCGGCAGAAGAACACGCTGCCGTCGCGCCGCATCATCGGCCGCTCGATCTCGATCTGTTCGCCGCGCGACAAGGCCGGCCCGACCTCGCGGCCCACTGCCTGGTGGTCGGCCGGCGTCGGCCAGACCACGCTGCCGTGCTGACCGACGATCAGCCCCGGCGGCCAGCCGAACATCAGCTCGAAGCGCGGGTTGACGAGGATGAACTGCTGGTCGCGCGTCAGCGCGATGCCCATCAACGCGTTGTCGAGGATCGCCTCGCGTTCGAGCTGCGCCTGCTCGGCGGCGGTGATGTCGCGTGCATTGATCACCAGGTAGTCACGCCCGTCCATCGCGAACACCGCGGCCGACAGCAGCATCGTCAGCAGCCGGCCATCGCGTGTGCGCATGCCGGCGGCGAAGTTCTGCACCGCGCCGTGTTCCTTCAGCGCGGCGACCAGGCGGCGACGGTCGTCGTGGTCGACCCACAGGCCGAACTCGACCGAGGTCCGGCCCAGCACCTCGCCGGCCGGCCAGCCGGTGATGCGCTCGAAGGCCGGGTTGACCATCGTGTAGCGGCCGGTGGCCAGCTCGGTCAGCGTGATCAGGTCGGGGCTGGTCGCCACCAAGTGCGACAGGAAGGCCTCGGAGCGCTTGACCGCCTGCTCGGACTCGCGGCGTTCGGTCTCGTCGGTGTAGATCGACAGCGTCGCGCGGCCATCGTCCACGTCCACCGGTGCGCTGCTGACCTGCACGATCAGCGGCTTGCCCCCCATCGGCAAGATGCGGTATTCGCTCGCCGGCAGCGTCTGCCCGAGCGTCAGGCCCTCGACCTGGCGCAACCGGGCGAGCGCGCGTTCGCGGTCTTCGCCTTCGACATAACGCTCCAGCAGGTTGCCACCCAGCATCGAGTGCAGGTCCTGGTGGCCGAACAGCGCAACCGCAGCCGGGTTCGCGTCCAGCACGATGCCTTCGCGGTGCAGCACCAGCGGCTGCGGGATGCGGCGGAACAGGTCGTGGAAGCGTGTCTCGGTGGCCTTCAGTGCGTCGCGGGTGTGCACTTCGGCACGGCGGTCGCGCAGCAGCACCCAATGGCCGACGAAGCGGCCCAGCACGTCGAAGCGCGGCACGCCGCACAGGCTCAAGGGGCGCAGGCCGCCGCGGCCGTCGGCCCAGTCGAGCTCGATCTCGGGCCAGGCCTCGCGGGCCTGCACCGCGCGGCGCAGGCGTTTGGCCACCTCGGGTGCCAGCTGGGCCTGGGTCATGTCCCACAGCGCTTGGCCGACGTGCGGCGGATCGGCACCGAACAGCGAGTGCTCGCCATGCGAGGTCGATTCGAGCACCTGGCCGCGATCGTCCAGTTCGATGTAGGCGTGGGCGGTGACGTCGAGCCAGGCCGCGAGGTGCTTGTTGGCGCTGGCCGCGGCGGCGCCGCTGACTGACACGGCCCGCCACAGCGGCCAGGCGGCGGCGCCCAGCGCCAGCAGCGCCGTGCCGGCCATCGCGGTGGCCCGCGCGACGGGACCCCAATGGCTGGGCAGCGCCCAGGCCACGCCGCCGATGGCTGCAGCAGCCAGACCAGCGCCGATCAGGAAGCGCTGGCGGGCGGTCGATGCGAACCCCGTCGGGGAATGCCTGCCAGCCACGGGTACTGCGGAGTGGTGAAAGTGAGAGACGGTCGAGTGTCCGCCGAAACCGGAGAGGCCCGTGATGGGGCTTCCCTCGGGAAAGCCGGATTCAGCCGCGGGCGGCATCCAGCTCGCGCCGGGTCGCATCCGCCACCGCGCGGGCGCGGCTGGCGAAGTCCTCGCCGCTGCCGGCATACAGCACGGCTCGCGACGAGTTGACGATGATCGGCGCGTCCGGCCGCCAGGCGGCCTTCACCGTCTCGGCGGCGTCGCCACCTTGCGCGCCGACACCTGGGATCAGCAGTGGCAGCGTCGGTGCCAGCTCGCGCACCCGGGCCAGCTCGCGCGGGAAGGTGGCGCCGACGACCAGGCCGAGCCGGCCATCGCGGTTCCACGCGCCGGCGGCGAGCTTGGCGACGTGTTCGTACAGGTGATCGCCGTTGGCCAGCTTCTGGGCCTGCAGGTCGCTGCCCCCGGGGTTCGACGTGCGGCACAGCAGGATCAGGCCCTTGCCGTCGTACTTCAGGTAGGGCTCGATCGAGTCCTGGCCCATGAAGGGCGACAAGGTCACCGCGTCGGCCTGGTAACGCTCGAAGGCCTCGCGCGCGTACTGCGTGGCGGTCGGGCCGATGTCACCGCGCTTGGCGTCGAGGATCACCGGCACGTCGGGGGCGACGCGGCGGATGTAGGCCATCAGCTGCTCGAGCTGGTCTTCGGCGCGGTGGGCGGCGAAGTAGGCAATCTGCGGCTTGAAGGCGCAGACCAGGTCCTTGGTCGCGTCGACGATGCGGGCGCAGAAATCGTGGATCCGGCTGGCGTCGCCTTGCCACGGGGCCGGAAATTTCGCYGGGTCCGGGTCGAGCCCGACGCACAGCAGCGACTGGTGGCGGGCGGTGGCCTCAGCCAGCATCTTAGGGAAGTGCATGTCCCGCATTTTAGGGAGACGGCCGAAGCCGACCCTGACTATGCTCGGCCGGTGACTGACGCATCCGTGATCGAAGACCCACCACTGACCGAGTGGATCCAGCGCGCCGCCCAGGGCGAGCCGGGGGCGTTCGACCGCGTTTTCACACGCCTGTACCCCGAGCTTCGCCGCATTGCCCATGCACGGCTGTTCGCCGCCGGCACCGGTGGCGCCTCGATGTCGACGACCGAGCTGGTGCACGAAAGTTTTCTGCGCTTCGTTCGTGCGCCGGGGCTGGCCTTGGCCGATCGGCGGCACTTCTTCACCTATGCCGCGACGGTGATGCGCCATGTCGTGGTCGACCTCGTGCGTGAGCACTGGGCGCAACGCCGAGGGGGTGGCGCAGCCCATGTGCCATTGGATGACCTGTTGCCGGCCGACGAGCCGCTGGTCGGTGGTGACGCGGGCAGCGACGAACTCGTGCTGCGCATCCACGACGCGTTGGCCGAACTGGAGCAGCTGGACCCGGCGCTCGCGCGCATCGTCGAGATGCAGTACTTCGCCGGCTACAGCCAGCTCGAGATCGCTGGCTTGATCGATGCGTCCGAGCGCACCGTGCGCCGGCAGTGGGACAAGGCGCGCGCCTTCCTGCTCGATCGGCTGCGCGCCTGAGGCGCAGGCAGCCATGACCACGCTGGCCACGCCCGATGACACCGTGCCCGCGCGGCAGCGCTGGGCGCGCGTCAGCGCGTTGTTCGATGAAGCGCTGGACTTGGCCGCCGAGGCGCGCGGCGAGTGGCTGGCCGCGTTGATGCAACGTGAGCCGGCGATGGCGCGCGAGCTCGCGCGGCTGCTGCAGGCCCATGCGACGCGCGGCGGCGACGATCCGCTGGCGCGCCTGCCATCGCTCGGCCCGCAGCCGGCCGAAGCCGCTACGCCATTCGAGGCCGGTCGTGGCCTGCAAGCCGGCCAATGCGTCGGCCCCTGGCGGCTCACCGCGCCGCTGGGTGCCGGCGGCATGGCGGTGGTCTGGCGCGCCGAGCGGGCCGATGGCGCCTACGTCCGCCAGGTGGCGCTGAAGCTGCCGCAGCGCCTGCCCTGGCGTGGTGACCTGGCCGCCCGGCTGGCACGTGAGCGCGACATCCTCGCGCGGCTCGAACACCCGCATATCGCGCGGCTGTACGACGCCGGCGTCGACCAGGGCTTGCCGTGGTTGGCGATGGAGCTGATCGACGATGCCCAGCCGCTGACCGACTGGTGCGATGCACGCTCGCTCGGCCTGCGCGCGCGGGTCCGGCTGTACCTGCAGGTGCTGGATGCGGTGGCTCATGCGCATGCGGCGCTGGTGCTGCACCGCGACCTGAAACCCAGCAACATCCTGGTCACCGGCCGCGGCCAGGTCAAGCTGCTCGACTTCGGCATCGCCAAGCTGCTGGACGAAGAGCAAGGCCGCACCGCCGACACCCAGCTGACGCAGTTCTGCGGTCGCCTGCTGACGCCTGACTACGCCAGCCCCGAGCAACTGCGCGGCGAGCCATTGACCACCGCCAGCGATGTCTATGCGCTGGGCGTGCTGCTCTACGAGCTGCTGTGTGGTGAACGCCCGTACCGTCTGAAGCAAGCCAGCCCGGCCCAGCGCGAAACCGCGGTGCTCGAAGCGCCGGCCACGCGGCCCAGCGCCAAGCCACTGGCGCCGGCCGCACAGGCGCGCGGGTTGACGCCGCGCCGGCTGGCGCGCGCGCTGCGCGGTGAGCTGGACGCGATCGTGCTGGCCTCTCTGCGCAAGTCACCCACCGAGYGCACCGCCAGCGTGGCCGCACTGCACGAAGACCTGCAGCGCTGGCTGGACGGGCTGCCGGTGCGGGCCCGGCCCGACTCACGCTGGATCCGGCTGCGCAGCTTTGTGCGTCGGCACCGCACGGCAGTCGTGATGGGCACGCTGCTGGTTGGCACCTTGGTGGCGACCACCGCGGTGTCAGTGCGCCAGGGGCTGATCGCCGAACGCGAAGCGCAGCGCGCGGCGGCCACGCGCGATTTCCTRCTGGCGCTGTACAAGCCGGTGTCCTGGCTCGACGCCAACCCGGCGCGCAGCGCGAAGGTCAGCGCGCGCGAATTGCTCGACCTGTCGGCCCAGCGTCTGCGCGAACACCCGCTGGCCGACCCGGAGGTGCAGCGCGACGTGCTGGCGACCTTGGCCGATCTGTACGGCGACGTCGATGACGACCAACACCAGCGTGAAGTGACAGCCGAGTTGGCCGGCTTCACCGCCCGCGCCTTCGGCGAGCGTTCGTCCGAGCACTTCGATGCGCTGGTGCGGCAAAGCCTGGCTGCTGGCAGCAGCGACCAGGCCGAGGCCCGGCGCCTGCTCGACCAGGCCGCGCTGCAGCTGACCCAGGTGCCGCGCACGGCGTTAGGCCCCTTGGCCCGCTACTGGCTGGCACGCGGCAACCTGAGTGAAGACAGCGACCCGGCGGCGGCCGAACACGCCTTTGGCGAGGCGATCCGCCTGCTGCAAGGTCAGCCGGGCCAGGCGCCCTACTTCAGCCGCGCGTTGATCGGCCTGGCACGCGTGCGCTGGATGAGCCAGAACCGCTTGGCCGATGCGCGTGCGTTGTACGAGCAGGCCCTGGCGGTGCTGCGCGCCGACCCGGCCACGCCGGCGTTTGCGTTGACCAAGCCGCAGGCCGAACTGGCCGATGTGCTGTCGCGCCTGGGCGAATTGCCGGCCGCGCGGGCCTTGTACGAAGAAGCCCATGCGCGCAGCCGCGATGGCCTGGGCCCGGCCCATGTCGACAGCCTGCAGACGGGGTTGCGGCTGGCCCGCGCACAGCGCGACACCGGCCAGCCGCAACAGGCGCTGGCGCTGTTGGTGCCGCTGCGTGACACGCTGGTCGGGGCCAGCGGCTTGGCCGAGGCCTATACGCTGCCGTCGATCGACCGCGAGCTCGCCGAAGCGCATACGGTGCTGGGCCTGTGGGACGAGGCCACACAGGATTACGACAACGCGCTGGCGGGGCTGGCGCGCCGCGCCAAGCTGCCGGTGGCCACCGGCACCGACACCAGCGCGATCTGGTGGGCCGGGCTGGCGGCCCTGCGCGCCGAAGCCGGTGACCCCGCGGGCGCACAGGCTGCCTTGCTGCAGGCGCGGCGCGTGCCCGACGCGGTGGCGCAGGTGCCCCGGGTGCAGCGGGCGCTGGCGCGCACCGAGGCGATCTTCGCGGTGATGGGGCTGGCCGCGCAGCCGCAAGCCCGCACCGCAGCCGATGCCAAGTTGGCCGCCTGGCAGGTTCAGGAAGAGCAGCAGGTCGCCAGCGCTCACCGGGTGGTGCAGGTGCGTTCCGCCGCCCAGCTGGCACTGTGGCGGGCTCGCGCTGCCTTGTGGGCCGGCCAGCCTGCGCAAGCTGCCGCCGCAGCGCAGGCTGGGCTGGCGGGAATCGACGACGAGGTGCTGGTGCGTGTCGGCCGCATTGAACAGGGCCAGCTGCAGGCGGTCTGGGCCGAGGCTCTGCTGGACTCATCCAAAGACTCAGGCCCGGCCTGTCGGCTGGCCGCCCAGGCCGTTGCGAGTTTGGCGATGAGCGTGCCGACGGCACCCGAGGCCTGGCTGGCCGGCCGGCTCGACGCGCGCTGCCGAGGTCAGGCTCCGCCGACCGCCGGCGCGGCGGACGGCCGCCTGCTGGCCGTGCCCGCGTGGCGCCAACGCGACCAGGCGATCGCCCGCGCACTGACCCGTTGATCGCACCGCCCCGGTGCGTTTTCGTGCGCCAGGTCACGCAGATTGACGTATTTGTGTAACAGCTGACAGCTAGTGTCCGGTTTGACGGCGGGATTGCGTATGTGTGGGTATGGCCGTTCTGAATGAACGGGCCACCTCACCCACCACCCTGACCGGATTCCAGATGCGAAACCTTCTGCAAGACAAGCCCCGCCGTTTGGTGGCGTGGCTGACCTGGTCGCCGCTGCTGATGCTGGGCGGCTCGGTGATCGCCTCGGTCGTGCTGATCAGCGCCGGCATGGCCATGATGTCGCCCGAAGCTGATGCTTCGTCGAACGGGGACTTGACGGCGGCCCGCCCGCTGCCGCTGGTGGTCGCCGCCCGCTGAGCGGCTGCGGTCAGCGCGCCGAATCGGCGTCGCGGAAGGCGCGGGTGCGCTCGGCGTCGGCCGGGTGGTCGGCGACCGCGATCGGCAGCTCGGTGAGGTCGCCGTGGCCCTGGCGTTGGCGCCAATCGGACAGCCGATCGAACAGCACCACCATCTGGCTGGGCCGCACGCCATTGGCGCGCAGCACCACGATCGCTTCCTGGTCGGCCTCGCGCTCGAAATCGCGCGCATAGGCCTGCTGGCCCAGCACTGCCGGCACCGTGGCCAGCACGCTGGAAAAGTCCCCCACCACCAGACCTGCCAGGCCGGCCAGCAGACCGGCCTGCACGACCGTGCGCATGCCGTGGCGGTGCCGCACATGGCCCAGCTCATGGGCCAGCACGCCGGTGGTCACATCGGGCGCATCGGCCAGCAACACGGCCAGCTCGTCGGTCAACACCATCTGCCCGCCCGGCAGTGCGAACGCGTTGGGGCCGATCTTCATCCGGCCGGCGCTGCGGAAGTTCAGCGTGTAGGCGGGCCGCTCAGCCGCCGGGTAGGCTCGCTCGACCGCAGCTGCGAACGCGCGACGGATCGCCGCTTGTTGGTCGGCGCTGAGCTGGCTCGGGTTCAGGCCTTCGCGATCGAATGAGGCCAACGCCTGCTCGCCGATGGATTGGTCGACCGAGGCCGGGATGGCCGCCACCACCGCGCGCCCGGCCCAAGGCACACCCCACTGCCAGAACGCCGCGGCCAGCAGCACGCAGGCCAGCAGTGCCCACAGCACGCCACGCCAGCTCTGCATCCAGCGCACCACCCACGGGTCGCGCAGGCCTTGCGCGCGAGCCCAGGCGTCCCAGCCGGCACCGTCGCCATGGCTGATCAGGCCATGCTGCGGCAGGTACATCAGCCGAGCACCATGGCGTTGCCGCTCAGGCCAGCGCAGCTGGCGCCGCGGCACACGGCGGCTGAGCCCGGGGCCTTCGATCAGCAGGTCGCCGCCGTCGATGCGCAGCGTGACGGCCTGGGCGATCGGGCGCTGGCCATCGAAATACTCGGTGGCCAGCGGCGGCGTGAAGGTGGAGGTGTCGGGTGCGTTCACAGGCCCATGTCGATGCCGAAGAAGTCGCCGGCGGCGTCTCCGGTGGCGTCATTCTGGCCGTTGGCGGCGTGGGCCTGCCATTGCGACAGGTCGCCGTCGAGGTCAATGCTGATCGCAGACAGGCGCAGGCGCGCGATGGCGATTGCGGCAAACGGCCAGTACAGACCCAGCGTGATGATCACCAGGAACAGGTTCTTCAGCGTCAAGGAACCGAGCGGCCAAAGCTTCAGCTCGCTGTGGCAACGCAGTGCTTGCGAACGCGTGTGGCCCCAGACCAGGTTCTGCAGCCGCGACTGTGCGAACGGCAGCATCAGCGCGAAGTAGATCGCATACATGCCGAGCGACCCCAGGATCATGAGCGGCACCGCCCAGGGCGCCGGCGCGCTGCCCTTTGAGCTGCCCGCGAATGCGGTGGCCATGAGCACCGCGAAGAAGATGCCAGCCACGATCATTGCCACCAGCGACACGCCGAACACCTTCAGCGCGAAGGTATAGAAGCGGCCGGTGCCGGCGTCCAGCTGTGTTTGCTCACTGGCATAGCGGTAGTGGCCATGCTGGTAACGCTTGACCCAAGACAGCGACAAGGGCAGCACCAGCAGCATCGCGACGAAGGACAGGCCGAGCAGCGACATCAGCCACGGCGGCGGTGCGATCGGCGCGGCGCCCTCGGCGTCCGGCCGGGGCATCAGCATCCCCGCGAGGATCAGGCCGAGCCAAGGCAGGAACGCGGGCAGCATGGCACCGTACGCACCGCCAAGGCTGCCGTGGAAGCCGAACCGCAGGCCGCGCCAGCTGGTGTTGGCGAGGCGAAACTGCAGCGAAGCGCGCCACAGTGCCGGCCACAACAGCGCAAAGCAGACGAAGGCCACGCCCGCAGCGATCGGTGAGAAACGGCCTGACGCGAAATAAACCACCCCGAACAGCACCATCAGCAGGTAGCCGCGCAGCATCTTCCACGGGTCGCCATGAAAGCCCAGTGGCTGACCGCCGACGAGCGTGTTGCCGTGGAAGTAGGCCAGCCGGCGCGCCTTGGCGAACGGCCGGTACAGGCTCAGCGTGACGATGCTCAGCAGCAGGTTGACCAGCCAGATGCGGAAGTATTCGCTGCCCGAACCGGTGAACTCGACGTTCAGGCGTTGCGGGCCGGTGGTAGGCAGGTCCAGCGTGCTGGGTTGCGTGGCGGCGAACGCGTCTGGCCCGCCGTTGTGCTCGGCGTTTTGGTCGTGCATGGGTACCTCCCTCGGTGCGCACATTTTTTGGTGCGCCGAGTGTAGGCATGCAGCGATCAGCCGTCCTCAGCGTTTTGATCAGTTTCGCGGCGTGGGCCGCGAAGGATCACCGCATTGAGCGCGTGCCGATGGCTTAGCCGATGCGCTGCGCCAGCGTGGCGGCCAGGCCGGTGTAGTCAGCCGGCGTCATGGCCAGCAGGCGGGCTTTCTCTTCGGCCGGCAATTTCAACGCCGGGTCGTTGATGAAGCCTTGCATCAGCTCGCGCGTCATCGGCTTGCCACGGGTGAAGGCCTTCAACTGTTCGTAAGGCTGCGGCACGCCATGGCGGCGCATCACCGTCTGGATCGCCTCAGCCAGCACTTCCCAGGCACCGTCCAGGTCAGCGGCCAGTGCCTCGGTGTTCAGCTCCAGCTTGTCCAGCCCGCGCGACAGCGAGTCGTAGCCCAGCACGGCGTAGCCCAGTGCCACACCCATGTTGCGCAGCACGGTCGAGTCGGTCAGGTCACGCTGCCAGCGGCTGATCGGCAGCTTTTGCGACAGGTGCGTCAGCAGCGCGTTGGCCAGGCCGAAGTTGCCTTCGGCGTTCTCGAAGTCGATCGGGTTGACCTTGTGCGGCATCGCCGAAGAACCGACCTCGCCTTCTTTCAGGCGCTGCTTGAAGAAGCCGAGCGAGATGTAGCCCCAGACATCGCGCGACCAGTCGATCAGGATGGTGTTGGTGCGCGTGACCGCATCGAACAGCTCGGCCATGTAGTCGTGCGGCTCGATCTGGATCGTGTACGGGTTGAAGACCAGGCCCAGACGCTGCTCGACGACTTGGCGCGAGAAGGCTTCCCAGTCCTTGGTCGGGTAAGCGACCAAGTGCGCGTTGTAGTTGCCCACCGCGCCGTTCATCTTGGCCAGCAATTTCACGTCGGCGATGCGGGCGCGGGCCGTCTGCAGTCGCGCCACCACGTTGGCGATCTCCTTGCCGACCGTGGTTGGGCTGGCCGTTTGCCCATGCGTGCGCGACAGCATCGGCACCGCGGCAAAGGCTTTCGCCATCTCGGTCAGCTTGGTGACGATCTTGTCGAGGGCCGGCAGCACCACGTCGGTGCGGGCAGCCTTGAGCATCAGTGCGTGGCTGGTGTTGTTGATGTCTTCGCTGGTGCAGGCGAAATGCACGAATTCGGACGCAGCCTTCAACTCGGCCTGGTTTTCCAGCCGCGATTTCAGCCAGTATTCGACCGCCTTCACATCGTGGTTGGTGGTCTTTTCGATGTCCTTGATGGCCGCTGCGTCGGCTTCCGAGAAACGCACCACCAGGCCTCGCAACAGGCCACGCGCCGCTTCAGAAAAAGGCGCGAAACCTTCCAGGCCCGCATCTGACAAGGCGATGAACCATTCCACTTCCACCTGCACGCGACGGTGCATCAGCCCGAATTCGGACAGCAGCGGGCGCAGCGGCGCCACTTTGGATGCGTAGCGGCCATCGAGCGGAGACAGGGCCATCAGGGTCGAGAGAGGGTTCGGCATGGCCATATCTATCTCCGGCAAGTCCTTTGAATCTTTGTGGCGCGGCGCACATGGGGGGYGCCGCAATCGAAGCAGTCCGTCATTTTAGGGGGGCGCCCCGGCCGACGAAGCCCCATGGCGCAGGGGGTGCTTCGATAGAATCGTTGACCAAGGGAAGTCCACACAGCTCATGAAACTGATCGGCTCTTACACCAGCCCCTATGTGCGCAAGGTCCGCATCGTGCTGGCCGAAAAGAAGCTCGACTACCAGTTCGCGCTGGAAGACGTCTGGGCCAGCGAGACCATCCTCGCGGCCAACCCGCTCGGCAAGGTGCCTTGCCTAGTGATGGAGGGCGGCGAGGCTGTCTTCGACTCGCGTGTCATCGTCGAATACGTCGACACCCTGTCGCCGGTCGGCAAGCTGATCCCCGCCAGCGGCCGCGAACGCGTCGAAGTGCGCACCTGGGAAGCGCTGGCCGACGGCCTGCTCGACGCCAGCATCCTGGCCCGGCTCGAGATGCACTGGACCGGCCGCACCGAAGCCCAACGCAGCCAAGCCTGGGCCGATCGCCAGATGATGCGCGTCGACGCCGCACTGAAGGCCATGAGCCGCGGCCTGGCCGACAAGCCGCACTGCACCGGCATCCACTTCACGCTGGCCGACATCGCCGTCGGCTGCGCGCTGGGCTACCTCGACTTCCGCTACCCCGCCATCGACTGGCGCGCCGAGCACGCCAACCTGCACAAGCTCTACGACAAGCTGGCCGCCCGGCCGAGCTTCGTCGATACGGTGCCGCCGGCGGCTTGATGCTTCTGCCGCTTCATGGGCGCAGCGCGCTGGCATGAGCAGCCGCCTAGCCCGTCGGATAGGCCCTCGCGCTTGGCAACGCGTCGACGCTGAACATAGTGTGGGCATCCCTCTGGTGGGGCTGTGGCGAGGACGGTTGCTCGCGTAGACTGGGCTGGCAATTAACACAGGACAGTGGCGCGCGATGCCACGCCGTTGCCAAATGGGGGAGCAGCCATGAAAAGGTATTTGTCCGACCTGGAGTCCTCTTTGTCGTCCGATGACTTCTTGGCCAGGCCGACGGTTGCTTCACAAGCACCGCTGAGCAACGGTGATGACACGTTGATCGGCACCGATGGCGACGACAGGCTTTGGGGCGGAGCGGGCAACGACCTGATCGACGGTCGCGCCGGCAACGACACGATCGAAGGTGCCGGTGGATTCGATGACGACACTTACCTGTTCGGGCATGGCGACGGGCACGACACGATCACGCGTGGCACGACGTTCGAGCCCGAATACAACATGCTGAAATTCAAGCCCGGCGTGACGCCGTCGGACTTGGTCTTCACCCGTGTCTGGCGCACCTACACCGACGATGGCGGCAACCCGCAGTCCGAATACGTCGACCTGCGCATCACGCTGGCCTCGACAGGCGATTCGGTTTTGATCGAAGACTTTTCCCGCGGCGACAACCCGTTTGCCAACGGCAATCCGTTGAGCGCTATCAGCTTCGATGACGGCACGACGTGGGACCTGACAGCCATCTGCGCCAAGATCGGCCAAGGAACCTCGGGGGACGATCTGCTCATTGGCTTCGGCTTCGCAGCAGAGACCCTGCTGGGCTTTGCCGGCAACGACACCCTGATCGGCAATGGCACAGACACCTTGCTGGGTGGAGACGGTGACGACGATTTGAGCGGCGAGGCCGTCCGTTTGGACGGCGGCAATGGCAACGACAACCTGCAGGGTGTGGACGGTGCGACCTTGCTAGGCGGCGGCGGCAACGACACCTTGTACGGTGGATCCAACTTGCAGGGAGGGAGCGGCAACGACTTCCTGTCTGCCGATGCTGCGTCGCTCGATGGTGGCGCGGGAAGTGACCGCCTGATCGGGACCGAGCGTTCGGTGCTGATGGGCGGCGATGGGGACGACGAACTCTCGGCCGCGTCGGGCGGCACATCGGCTGCTCACGCCAGCCTGCGAGGCGGAACTGGCAACGACAAGCTTCAAGGCAGCCTGTACACCGAGGTTCGATTCGATCGGGGCGATGGCCATGACGGCTACAGCGGCTTTAGCAATGTGGACGGTGAAGCCACGTCGGCCGACCGCGCAACGCTGCATCTGGGCTCGGGCATTGCCGTTGCCGATGTGCACCTCACGCTGGCAGGCAACACCCTCCAGCTGGGTCTCGGTGCGGGCGATGGCGTGGATCTGGTCGATTACTTTGCCGATGCTGGCAGCGTGAAGCGTGGCCCGGATGCGGTCATCTCCGTCGGCACCGTGGCCTTCAGCAGCGGCGAAAACCAGGATGTGCGCAATTGGCTTATCAACGGCACCAACAGCGCCAACACATTGGTCGGAACCGCCGGTGACGACTTGATTGCTGGCTATGTCGGCAATGACAAGCTCGATGGCGGGCAGGGCCATGACGGGCTGCATGGCGGTGTTGGCGATGATTCGTTGACGGGCGGTGACGGCAACGACACCTTGGTCGGCTACATCGGCAAGGACACGCTGGTGGGCGGCCTAGGCGACGATGCCTACTACCTCGATGACTCCGATGCATTGGTCAACGAGGCCGCCGGGGCCGGTGTCGATACGGTGATCTACGGACCGGTGAAGTACACACCGGTCACCGAGTACACCCTGCGCGACAACTTCGAGAACCTGACCCTGCTCGAGGGCTCGGCGGCGCTGGTGGGGAACGGCAATGGATTGGCGAATCAGCTCACCGGCAACCAACTGGACAACACCTTGAATGGCTATGCCGGCGTTGACACCTTGATCGGTGGCGACGGCAACGACAAGCTAGACGGTGGATCTGGTGCAGACAACATGCAAGGCAATGCCGGCGACGACATTTTCTTCGTCGACGATGCGCTGGACCTGACGGCCGAGTTGCTGGGAAATGGGGTCGACACGGTGGTCACGGGACTGAACTGGGTGCTGGCGACCAACGTCGAAAACCTGCAGTTGACCGGCACCACTGCTGTCAAAGGCACAGGCAATTCGCTGGCCAACACGTTGACCGGAAGTGACAGTGCCAACACCCTGCTGGGCCTGGACGGCAACGACATCCTTGATGGCGGCCTGGGCAGCGATCGTCTGGAAGGTGGCAAAGGTGGTGACACCTACCTGTTCGCCAAGGGCGACGGCAAGGACACCGTGGTCGAGAAGGACGCCACCGCTGGCGTGCGAGACGTGGCCGATTTCGGCGAGCTGACCCATGGGGAAGTGAAGTTCGTGCATGTGGGTGACAACCTTGAAGCCCGCATCATCGGGACGCATGACAAGCTGGTGTTCAAGGACTGGTACCTCGGCTCCAAGTACCAGGTCGAAGATTTTGTGTTTGCCGACGGCACCTGGACTGGCGACCAGGTGGCACCCGCCTTGGCAGGATGGGCGCTGTACCACCATTCGACACCCGGCTTGATTGACACCGGCCTGCACGACGTATTCATGTGATCGGCCTGGGGCCTTCAGCGCAACATCGGCGTTCGTGGCCCCCGTGAGGTGGCCTGGCCTCAAGAAGGAGACAGACAATGCGAATGCGCACCCCCACCATTCAGCGCCCGACCGGCGCCTTCATCGGCGCCTCATGGGCCGCGTTGTTCGTCGGCGCGGCGACCTACCTCTTCGGCTTGTGGAACGCCAACATGGCGCTCAACGAGAAGGGCTACTACTTCACCTTGCTGATGTACGGCCTGTTCTCGGCCGTGTCGCTGCAGAAGTCGGTGCGCGATCGCCTCGAAGGCATCCCGGTGACCGGCATCTACTTTGGGCTGTGCTGGTTCTCGCTGGGCTTGTCCGTTGCGCTGCTGGCCATCGGCCTGTGGAACGCGACGCTGAGCGCCAGCGAAAAAGGCTTCTACGCGATGGGCTTCTTGATGAGCCTGTTCGCGGCGGTGGCGGTGCAGAAAAACGTGCGGGATGTGGCACTGCTGGCCGGTGCGGGGCAAGACGACGCCGACACCGTCAGTCCTTCCTGAACGTGCTTAAGCGGTCGCCGGCGTGAACGCGCCGGCACGCGCCATCGGCCAATAGATCCCAAACACCGCATGCGGCCAAGCCACCTCGCCGCGTTCAGCGGCGAGCAACTCTCCCGGCTTCAAAAAGCTCAGGTGATGGGCCAGCAGCCGCACCTGATCGCCAGCGATGCGGCGAACGATGTGGTTGGCGCTGATGTCGCGCGGGTGGGTCAGGCCGGCAGCCTGCACCAGCTCTTGCAGCGCGTGCATCGTGTTCTGGTGAAAACGCCAGACGCGGTCGGTCTTGCCGCGCACGACCAGGGCGCGCTGGCGGATCGGGTCTTGCGTCGTCACGCCGGTCGGGCATTCGCCGGTGTGGCAGCTCTGGGCCTGGATGCAGCCGAGTGCGAACATGAAGCCGCGGGCCGAGTTGCACCAGTCGGCACCGAGCGCCATTGCGCGGGCGATGTCGAAGGCGCTGACGATGCGGCCGGCGGCGCCGATCTTGACCTTGTCGCGCAGGTTCAGCCCCACCAGCGTGTTGTGGACCAGCAGCAGGCCTTCCTGCATCGGCGCACCGACATGGTCGGTGAACTCCAGCGGTGCCGCGCCGGTGCCGCCTTCGGCGCCGTCGACGACGATGAAGTCCGGCGTGATGCCTGTCTCGACCATCGCCTTGGCCAGCGCGAACCATTCCCACGGGTGGCCGATGCACAGCTTGAAGCCGGTCGGCTTGCCGCCTGACAGCGTGCGCAGCTTGTCGATGAACTGCAGCATGCCGATCGGCGTCGAGAACGCACTGTGCGACGACGGTGAGATGCAGTCGACGCCCTCGGCCACGCCGCGTGCGGCCGCGATCTCGGCCGTCACCTTCGGCCCGGGCAGCACACCGCCGTGGCCAGGCTTGGCGCCTTGCGACAGCTTCAGCTCGATCAGCTTGACCTGCGGTGCCGTGGCATTGGCCGCGAAGCGTTCTTCGCTGAATGAGCCGTCGTCGTTGCGGCAGCCGAAGTAGCCCGAGCCGATCTCCCACACCAGGTCGCCGCCATGCTCGCGGTGGTAGCGGCTGATCGAGCCCTCGCCGGTGTCGTGCATGAAGCCGCCCTTCTTTGCGCCGGCGTTCAGCGACATGATTGCGTTGGCGCTCAGGGCGCCGAAGCTCATCGCCGAGATGTTGAACACGCTCGCGCTGTAGGGCTGGACTCGGCCTTCGCCGATCGTGACGCGGAAATCATGGCCGGGCAGCGTGGTTGGCTGCAGCGAATGGTTGATCCACTCGTAGCCTTCCTTGTGCACGTCCAACTGGGTGCCGAACGGGCGTTTGTCGGAGTCACCCTTGGCACGCTGGTAAACCAGGCTGCGTTGCTGGCGCGAGAACGGCGCGGCTTCGTTGTCGCTCTCGATGAAGTACTGGCGGATCTCGGGCCGCACGAACTCGAGCAGGTAACGCAAGTGCCCAATCACGGGGTAGTTGCGCAGCACGGCCCGTGGTGTTTGCCGCAGATCGCGCAGACCGATCACCACACCCAGCCCGCCGATCAGCGCGGCGGCCTTCCATTGGCCGAAGCCGACCCAGGCGAAGGCACCGAGCAACAGCATCAGAGTGCAGCCCAGCAGCACCAGGTAGCGGATCGGGACATGGCGGTTCAGCGCGATCAACCAGGCGGGCATGCGGCGGCCTTTTCTTGCAACAGCGCGTGGTGCGCTGCGCGCATGCTAAGCGCAAGCCTGGGCGAGGCAGGCCAGAAAGGACCAGCCGCCGCCGGCCGGCGCGGCTGCCGTTGCGGCTGTTGATAATCACCCGCACGATGCCCCAACCTTATTTCCGCCGGCGGTGYACGCCAGCTTCCTGGCGCCARCAGCGCGGCGCGTTTCGCTGGCCAGAGTGGGCCGATTGGCGCGGTGGCCGCAACTGGCGGGCCTGGGCCCTGCTCGGTGGCGGCACGCTGACCGGCGCCGCGTTGATATTGGGTGTGGCGATTGCGCTGGTGCTGCCCAGCCTGCCGGCGCTGGACCGGGTCACCGACTACCAGCCGCGCCAACCCTTGACTGTGTTGACGCGCGACGGCGTCGAGATCGCGCAGTTCGGGGCCGAGCGACGGATCTACCTGCCGATTGCGCAGATTCCGAAGCGAATGCAAGACGCCGTGGTCGCGATCGAGGACACCCGATTTCGCGACCACAGCGGCATCGACTGGCGCGGCGTCGCGCGAGCCGCGGTGGCCAACCTGCGGGGTCGGCGCGAAGGCGCCTCGACCATCACGCAGCAGGTGGCGCGCAACTTCTTTCTGTCGCAGCGCCGCACCTTCGAGCGCAAGTTCAAGGAGGCGCTTCTGGCGACGCGCATCGAGCGCCAGCTCAGCAAGGACGACATCCTCGAGCTGTACCTGAACCAGATCTACCTCGGCCACCGGGCCTATGGTTTTGGCGCGGCGTCGCGCACCTACTTCGGCAAGCCGCTCGATGCCTTGTCGATTGCCGAGGTGGCGATGCTGGCGGGCCTGCCGCAGAACCCGAACGGCGCCAACCCCATCACCAATTTCAGCGCCGCCCAGAATCGCCAGCGCCAGGTGCTGGGCCGCATGCGCGACCTGGGCCAGATCACCGAGGACGAGTGGAAAGCCGCGCGCGACGAAAAGCTGCAGATTCGTTCGCAGGTGACGGTGGAAGTGCACGCTGAGCATGTGGCCGAGATGGCGCGCCGTGCGGTGGTCGAGCGCTTCGGCGAGCAGGCCTACACGCGTGGCTACAAGGTCGTGACCTCGCTGGTCGCCGCCGAGCAGCAGGCTGCCTGGGCCGGCGTGCGACGCAGTCTGTTGGAGCACGAACGCCGCCAGGCCTGGCGCGGGCCCGAGGACAACGAAGACCTGCCCGATGAGGACGGCGGTGCCGACGAGGAACGTGCGGCCGCTCAGGCGCTGAAAGACCACCGCGACGACGAAGAGCTGCGCGTGGCCATCGTGTTGCACGCGGCGCCGAAAGAACTGCAGTTGCAGCTGGTCAGTGGCGAGCGGATCAAGCTCGGCGGTGAAGGTCTGCGCTGGGCGCTGCCGGCGTTGTCGCCAAAGGCCAAGGCTTCGCTGGCGATCAAGCGCGGTGCGATCGTGCGGGTGCAGGAGCGCGAGAAGACGGGCTGGGCGATTGCGCAGTGGCCGGCGGCCGAAGCGGCATTCGTCGCGATGGAGCCCACCAATGGCCGCGTCCGCGCGCTGGTCGGTGGCTTCGATTTCGCGCGCCAGCCGTTCAACCACGTGACGCAGGCCTGGCGCCAGCCCGGCTCAAGCTTCAAGCCCTTTCTATATTCGGCCGCGCTGGAGCATGGCGTGATGCCGGCCACCGTGATCAACGACGCCGAACTGGCGCTGCCCGACGGCACCGGCCCGACGGGCTGGCGGCCGCAGAACTCCGATGGCAAGTTCGACGGCCCGCTGACACTGCGCCAAGCGCTGGCCCGCTCGAAGAACGCTGTCAGCATCCGCGTGCTGCAGCACATCGGCGTCGACACCACGCGCGCCTGGGCTGCGAACTTCGGGCTCGACCCCGACAAGCAGCCCGACAACCTGACGCTGGCGCTGGGTGCCGGCAGCACGACACCGCTGCAGCTGGCCGGGGCCTACGCGATGCTGGCCAACGGCGGCTGGCATGTCACGCCACAGGTCATCGATCGCATCACCGACGCCGATGGCAAGTTGGTCTACGAAGCTCCGTCCGCGCCGGCGCTGGAAGAAGACAGCCGCGTGCTGCCGGCGCGCAACCTCTTTGTCACCCGCCGCCTGTTGCACGAGGTGGTGACCAGCGGCACTGCGGCGCGAGCTCACGCCGCCTTGCCGCGCGACGACATCTACGGCAAGACAGGCACGACGAACGACGCTGTCGACGCCTGGTTCGCTGGCTTCCAGCCGGGCGTGGTCGGCATCGCCTGGGTCGGCTACGACGAGCCGAAGAGCCTGGGCAGCCGCGAGTCCGGCGGCGGCCTGGCGCTGCCGATCTGGCTGGACTACATGCGCGTGGCGCTGGCCCGCGTGCCGGTGGTG
Source organism: Ideonella sp. P3_A4 (assembly GCF_056403075.1). NCBI lineage: Bacteria > Pseudomonadati > Pseudomonadota > Betaproteobacteria > Burkholderiales > Sphaerotilaceae > Ideonella > Ideonella sp. P3_A4. The sequence goes on from NZ_JBFUGE010000012.1 coordinate 24,959, forward strand.
GCCGACCCGGCGCCCGAGGGTGTGACGCAGCGCGACGGCGAGTGGGTCTACAGCGAATGGGCCGAAGGTGGTGCGGTCGAACGCATCGGGTTCGAGGCCGAGGAGCCGCCGGCGGCGGCGTCGGCGGTGCCTGCGCCGGCCCCCGCGCAGGCGGCCTCGAGCGCGATGCCGGTGTTCAACCCCTGAAGGCCATGGAACCAATCCGGCCCGACTGGCGTCTGTTGCTTCAGGGACATGAGCCTGCCAAGGTTCATGCCAAGACACACCGACACCCTTCACCCCCACCAGTCCACTTGCCATGCAACGACGCCTTTTTGCCCTGACCGCGCTGGCTTCGCTGATCGGGTTGAGTGCCTGCCAGAAGCAGGCCGACACGACGGCCCCATCGGCGACGTCTTCTCCCGCTTCAGCCGGCGCGCCCACCACTGTGCCCGCTGCAGCCGGCGGCACCGAGAGCCCTGCTGCTGCGGCGGTCAGTACCGCGCAAGACGCCTACGTGCTGGCGGCGACAGGCAATGGCTTCAGCACCGGCCCGATCATGTCGTCGCACACGGTCTATGTGTTCTTCGACACCACCTGCCCGCACTGCGCGCACCTGTGGCAGAACGCGCAGACGGTGGCCGGGCAACTGAAGGTGGTCTGGATCCCAGTGGCCTTCTTGCGCCCGCAGTCGCTGCCGCAGGGCGCCACCATCCTGTCCGCCGCCGATCCGATCGCCGCGATGAACGAGAACGAGGCCAGCGTGGCCAACCATGGCAACGGCATCACTGCGGCGACCTCGCTCGACGACGAGGTCGTCGCGAAGGTCAGGGCCAACACCTCGATGTTCAAGCAGCTCAACTCGGACAGCGTGCCGCTGATCGTCTACCGCAACGGCAAGACCGGCGAAGTCGGCCAGCATGCCGGCGCTGTCACCGGCCCCGAGCTGTTGGCACTCGTGGGGCTCTGATCGGCAGCGTCAGGCGGCGGCCAGCGTGGCTGCACTGATCACGCCGCCGCCGAGGCACACCTCGCCGTCATACAGCACCGCGGACTGGCCAGGCGTGACGGCCCACTGCAGCGCATCGGCCGCAAAGTCCAGCTGCAATTTGCTGGCCGAGGCCTCGGCCACGGTGCAAGGCGCATCGGCCTGGCGGTAGCGCGTCTTGGCCGCCAGCGCGCCCGGCGCCGGGGCCGCGCCAGCGACCCAGCTCAGGTCATCGGCCTGCAGCGAGCGGTACTGCAGCCATGGGTGCTCGTGGCCTTGTACGACGATCAGCGTGTTCGTCGCCAGGTCTTTGCGGGCCACGTACCAGGGCTCGTGTTCACCGCCACCGCGCGCGGCCTTCTTGTCCTTCACGCCGCCGATGCCCAAACCCTGGCGCTGGCCCAGCGTGTAAAAGCTCAGGCCCACGTGCTCACCGAGCTTGCGGCCGCGGTCGTCCTTGATCGGGCCCGGCGCGTGGCTGAGGTAGCGGTTCAGGAACTCGCGGAACGGCCGCTCGCCGATGAAGCAGATGCCTGTCGAGTCCTTCTTCTTCGCGTTCGGCAGGCCGATCTCGGCGGCGAGGCGCCGCACCTCGGTCTTCGGCAGCTCACCGACCGGGAACAGCGTCTTGGCCAGCTGCGATTGCGTCAGCCGGTGCAGGAAGTAGCTCTGGTCCTTCAGCGGGTCCAGGCCCTTCAGCAGTTCGACACGGCCGTCGGCGTGTTCGCGGACGCGCGCGTAGTGACCGGTGGCAATCTTCCCGGCGCCCAGCCGCATCGCATGGTCGAGAAAGGCCTTGAACTTGATCTCGGCGTTGCACAGCACRTCGGGGTTCGGCGTGCGGCCGGCCTGGTAYTCGCGCAGGAAYTCGGCGAACACGCGGTCCTTGTASTCGGCCGCGAAGTTGACGTGCTCGATCTCGATGCCGATCACGTCGGCTACCGAGGCGGCGTCGAGAAAGTCCTGCCGCGACGAGCAGTACTCGTCGGTGTCGTCGTCTTCCCAGTTCTTCATGAAGATGCCGACGACCTCGTGGCCTTGCTGCTTCAACAGCCAGGCGCTGACGGCCGAGTCGACCCCACCCGACAGGCCCACGACCACGCGCTGCTTTTGCTGATTCACCTTCACACCTGAGCTTGACAACTGCCGGATTGTCCGTCGAAGGCCTTGGCCTGGGAGTCTGTGCGGCAGAAGCCGCACAGACTCCCGGCCTTCGGCTGAAACGTTGATCTCCCCCAAGCCCCCTCATAGCGGGGGCTCCAGCGAGCACTGAACTCCCACCCGACCTCCCTCTGAGAGGGAGGCCCCAGCCAGTTTGATGATGGGCCGTCGCCTGCCCGAGATCTAAGGTCTCGCCACTCGACCGTAAAGGCTGGGGTCGGCGTGCAGCAGTGACAGCGGTGCCCGCACACCGGCCAGATGGTGCTCGATGCACTGCATCACCAGCGGGCTGCGGTGGCGTTCGGGGCAGGCGCGCAGCTCGTCCGGTGTCAGCCACAGCGTGCGTTGCACCGGCGCGTCGAGGGCCCGGCCGGCAATCGCCTCGCCGACTTCGCCGCAGATCGCAAAACGCAGGTAGCTGATGTCTTCGCCGCTGCGCACGTGGCGAAAGCGCGCGAGGTAGGTGCCGATCAGCGCCTCGGGGCGGAAGGGGCGGGCCGTTTCTTCCAGCACCTCGCGCACGACCGCGTCGAGCAGCGATTCGCCCGGGTCCAGGTGGCCGGCCGGGTTGTTCAGCTTCAGGCCTTCGGCGGTCATCTCTTCGACCAGCAGGTAGCGGCCGCCTTGCGAGACGACGGCGGCGACGGTGACGCTGGGCTTCCAGCGGACGTGGTTGTCTCCCATGCGACGATCTTAGAGCCTGTCCCCAAGCCATCATGTCGGCTTCGGCTGGTAAGCTCGCCGCCGGACAAGTCACGTGGCCTGCCATGACGGGCCGCTTCCCGGGTCAAGAGGAGAGTTCCATGCTGATCGGCGTTCCGCTCGAGACGGCGGCGGGCGAGTCCCGCGTCGCCGTCACCCCCGAGACGGCGAAGAAGTACGTGGCCCAAGGCCATACCGTGAAGGTCCAGTCGGGTGCCGGTGTCGCCGCCAGCGTCACCGATGCGGCCTATGAGGCCGCGGGTGCGCAGATCGTCGACCGCGCTGCTGCGTTTGCAGCCGAGCTGGTGCTGAAGGTGCAGCGTCCGTCGGCCGACGAGCTGGCGCTGATGAAGCCAGGCGCCGCGCTCGTGGGCATGCTGAACCCGTTCGACAAGGACGGCCTCGCGCAGTTGGCTGCGGCCGGGTTGACCAGCTTCGCGCTCGAAGCCGCGCCGCGCACGACCCGCGCGCAAAGCATGGACGTGCTGAGCAGCCAGGCCAACATCGCCGGCTACAAGGCGGTGATCATCGCGGCCGACAAGTACCAGAAGTTCTTCCCGATGCTGATGACGGCGGCGGGCACCGTGAAGGCCGCGCGCGTCGTGATCCTGGGTGTCGGCGTCGCGGGCCTGCAGGCCATCGCGACTGCCAAGCGCCTGGGCGCAGTGATCGAAGCGTCCGATGTGMGGCCTTCGGTGAAGGAGCAGGTCGAGTCGCTCGGCGGCAAGTTCATCGACGTGCCCTACGAGACGGCTGAAGAGAAGGAAGCCGCCGAAGGTGTGGGCGGCTACGCACGGCCAATGCCGCCAAGCTGGCTCGAGCGGCAGAAGGTCGAAGTGGCCAAGCGCGTCGCCGCGGCCGACATCGTGATCTCGACCGCACTGATCCCGGGCCGCGCCGCACCGGTGCTGGTGACCGAAGAGATGGTCAAGTCGATGAAGCCGGGCTCGGTGATCATCGACATCGCCGCGGGCAAGGGCCCGACCGGGCCGAACGGTGAGGCCGGTGGCAACTGCCCGCTGACCGAGGCCGGCMRSACGGTSRTCAAGCAYGGCGTSACGATCGTCGGCGAGACCAACCTGCCGGCGCTSGTSGYGGCSGATGCGAGCGCGCTGTACGCCCGCAACGTGCTCGACTTCCTGAARCTSGTSMTSMCSAAGGAMGGCRGCTTCCAGGTGCCGATGGATGACGACATCGTCGTCGCCTGCTTGATGACGCGCGACGCCCAGGTGCTGCGCGCATGAAGCGATTGATCGCTGCCTGGCTGGGCGCGATGGTGGCATCGGGCGCGCTGGCCGCGCCTGCCGACACGGTGGTCGACGTGGCACGCGCCACGGTGCGGCTGCCGGCCGGCGAATGGGTCAGCCTGTCGCGCAACCAGGTCGACGCGGTCAAGGTCAACGACCAGCGTTCGATCCCGGCCGAGGTGCTGACCTTGGCCTTGGTGCAGGGCAGCCGGCTGCATGCGCTGGTGACCATCACCGCCACGGCTGGCGGTGCGGGCGGCATCGTGCAGTGGTCGAGCGATTGCAAGCCGACCGACGCGGGCCTGTGGGCCACACGCCCGTCCGGCGGCAACCCGGAAGACATGGAGTGCGCGTACGCCAGTGCACCGTTCCCGGCCGAAGACATGTTCAGCGACGAGACCGCCTGGGGCCAGGCGGCCCGTGCGCGCGGTCTGCATGCGCCCGACGAGATGGTGATGGCCTCGGCCGAAGTCGGCAGCCGCATGGGCGCGCTGATGTTGGTCGAGGTGCTGGCCGATGTCGATTTCGCCGGCACGCCGGGGCCGTTGACGGCTTCTGCCGCTGACACGCTGCCGTCCAGCGTGGATGACCGCCACGCGGCCTTCGCGCTGCAGCTCTTGCAGCGTGTACGTGACTGTGTCTACTCCATCCGTGGCCGGATGGACTTCCCGCCGATCACTTTCATTTCCGCCGCGCCCCCCGAAGTGCGCATTGCCCGCCTCGACCCCTGACGAAGAGCAAGAGCTGCCATGGAAACTGTTTCACCGACCCTCATCAACCTGATCATCTTCGTGCTGGCGATCTACGTCGGCTACCACGTGGTCTGGACCGTGACGCCCGCGCTGCACACCCCGCTGATGGCGGTGACCAACGCGATCTCGGCGATCGTCATCGTCGGCGCGATGCTCGCCGCCGCGCTGACCGAAACCACGCTGGGCAAGAGCATGGGCGTGCTGGCGGTCGCGCTGGCCTCGGTCAACATCTTCGGCGGCTTCCTCGTCACGCGGCGAATGCTGGAGATGTTCAAGAAGAAGACGCCGGTCAAGGCCATCGAGGGGAAGAAGGCATGAGCATGAACCTCGTCACGCTGCTGTACTTGATCGCCAGCGTCTGCTTCATCCAGGCCTTGAAGGGCCTTTCGCACCCGACCACGTCGATCCGCGGCAATGTCTTCGGCATGACCGGTATGGCGATCGCGATGCTGACCACCGCGGCGCTGATCGTGAAGCTGGGTGGCGGCATCGGCGTCGGCATGGCCTGGGTGCTGCTGGGGCTGGTGGTCGGTGGCGGCTACGGCGCCTGGCGCGCCAAGACCGTCGAGATGACCAAGATGCCCGAGCTGGTGGCCTTCTTCCACAGCATGATCGGCCTGGCGGCGGTGTTCATCGCGATCGCTGCGGTGGCCGAGCCCTGGGCCTTCAACATCGTCGCCAAGGGCGAGCCGATTCCGGGCGGCAACCGCATCGAGCTGGCGTTGGGTGTCTTCATCGGCGCCATCACCTTCTCGGGCTCGGTCATCGCGTTTGGCAAGTTGAGCGGCACCTACAAGTTCCGCCTGTTCCAGGGCAAGCCGGTGGTCTTCGCCGGCCAGCACAAGATCAACGCGGCGCTCGGTCTGGCCGCGGCCTTCTTCTGCTTTGGCTTCTGGCATTCGCAAAGCGCGATGGACTTCGGCCTGATCACCGCGCTGGGCTTCGCGCTCGGCGTGCTGCTGATCATCCCGATCGGCGGCGCCGACATGCCGGTGGTGGTGTCGATGCTGAACAGCTACTCGGGCTGGGCGGCAGCGGGCATCGGCTTCTCGCTCAACAACTCGATGCTGATCATCGCCGGTTCGCTGGTCGGCTCGTCGGGCGCCATCCTCTCGTACATCATGTGCAAGGCGATGAACCGCTCGTTCTTCAACGTGATCCTGGGCGGCTTCGGCGGTGATGCGGCAGCGGCCACTGGCGACCAGCAGCAGCGCAGCGTCAAGAGCGGCTCGGCCGACGATGCGGCGTTCATCCTTGGCAACGCCGAAACCGTGGTCATCGTGCCGGGTTACGGCCTGGCGGTGGCGCGCGCCCAGCACGCGGTGAAGGAACTGGCCGAGAAGCTTACGCACAAGGGCATCACGGTCAAGTACGCGATCCACCCGGTGGCTGGCCGCATGCCGGGCCACATGAACGTGCTGCTGGCCGAGGCCGAGGTGCCTTACGACCAGGTGTTCGAGATGGAAGACATCAACGGCGAGTTCGGCCAGGCCGACGTCGCGATCATCCTGGGCGCCAACGACGTGGTGAACCCGGCCGCGCTGACCAAGGGCAGCCCAATCTACGGCATGCCGATCCTCGAGGCCTACAAGGCCAAGACGGTGATCGTCAACAAGCGCTCGATGGCCGCCGGTTACGCGGGCCTGGACAACGAACTGTTCTACATGGACAAGACGATGATGGTCTTCGGCGATGCGAAGAAGGTCGTTGAGGACATGGTCAAAGCCGTCGAATAGTTGGCTTCTCCCCCGAGGGGGCTGAGCCCAGGCACGAAAGGTCCAGTGGGCCTTTCGTGCCTGGCGAAGGGGCGGGCCACTGGCCCGCCGCGGTCTGCAAGACCGCGCAGCGGACCGGCGGAGCCGCATCCGCGCACACCACTTGAAGGCGGCGAGGGCTGAAGCCCCGCCGCAGCTGTTTCACTTCAGCTTCAGGACTTGGCCGGGCGTCAGCGGGGCGTGGCCGGCCAGCGGCGGGGTCAGGGTGGCGCTGAAGCTCAGCAGGCTCGAGTCGCACAGTTGCACGCTCTTGGTCGAGGTGGCGGGGTCAGTGAATTCGGGTGTGCGGCCGAGGAAGGTGCCGCTGACTGACGAGCCCGAGAACGTCATCTTCCACTTCTCGTACAGCGTGTTGAGGCGGAACTCGGTCGCGAACTTGTTGCCGCTGAAGGGGACGTTGGTGCCGAGGCCCCAGCCGACGCCGCGGCCCGGGCCGCTCTTGGTGCAGTCGGCTTCCCAGAACACGAGGCCGCCGCCAAAGGCGTTGCCGCCGGCGCCGTCGTCGACGACTTCGATCGAGATGAACTGGCCTTGCGAGGTGGTGCCCTCGTAGTGGCCGATGGTCTGGGCGGGTGCGGCCGCAGCCAGCAGCCACAGCGCGCCGACGGCGGCGATGCGGGTGCCTGGGCGGCATGAAGCCGAGTGGGTCGCCGAAAGCGTCAGGTGGGTTGTCATGGTGGTGTTCCTCCAGGTCGAGACAGTGGGGTCTTGCGCTTCGAAGCCCGTGCATGGGTCGAGGCGCGACCGCAGTCTGCTAGGCCACCATTAGCCAAGCGTTAGCACACCGCCTTCCGATGTCTAGGGGCTAACCCCCAGATGTCGCTATCGAATCCCCTGATGGGGCCCACCGACGGTGGCAGTCAGAATCGCGGGTCGACAAAGAAAGTAGTGACGGATGGAAAAATCCTGGCTGAAGCAGTACCCCGCGGGCGTCCCGGCCGAGGTCAAGACCGATGTCTATGCCTCGCTGGTCGCGTTGCTCGACGAGAGCTTTCGCAAGCATGCCAAGCTGCCGGCCTACCGTTTCATGGGCAAGACCTTCAGCTTCGAGCTGATCGACGACTTGTCACGCGCCTTCGCTGCTTACCTGCAGAGCCTGGGCCTGGCGCGCGGTGACCGCGTGGCGATCATGCTGCCCAACGTGCCGCAGTACCCGGTGGTGGTCGCGGGCATCCTGCGCGCCGGCCTGGTGGTGGTCAACGTCAACCCGTTGTACACGCCGCGTGAGCTGGAGCACCAGCTGAAGGACTCGGGCGCCAAGGCGATCGTGATCCTGGAGAACTTTGCCGCCACGCTGCAGCAAGTGGCCGATGCGGTGCCGACCAAGCAGGTCGTGCTGGCCGCAATGGGCGACCTGCTGGGCCTGCTCAAGGGCACCATCGTCAACCACGTGGTGCGCAAGGTGAAGAAGATGGTGCCGGCGTTCTCGCTGCCCAATGCCGTGCGCTTCAACGACGCCGTGGCGCGCGGCCGCGGCAAGCCGTTCACGGCACCCAAGGTCGGGCCGGACGACATCGCCGTGCTGCAGTACACCGGCGGCACCACCGGCGTCAGCAAGGGCGCGGTGCTGTTGCACCGCAACCTGGTGGCCAACGTGCTGCAGTCCGAAGCCTGGTACCAGCCGGCGCTGACGAAGATCCCGCAGGGCGAGCAGATCGTCACCATCTGCGCGCTGCCGCTGTACCACATCTTCGGCTTCAACACGAACATGATGCTCAGCCTGCGCATGGGCGGCTGCAACATCCTGATCGCCAACCCGCGCGACATTCCCGCGGTGCTGAAGGACCTGTCGCGTGAGCGCTTCCACAGCTTCCCGGCGGTCAACACGCTGTTCAACGCGCTGGCCAACCACGCCGATTTCGACACCGTCGACTGGAGCCACCTGAAGATCTCGGTCGGCGGCGGCATGGCAGTGCAGCAGGCCACCGCGCGGCTGTGGCTCGAGAAGACCGGCTGCCCGATCTGCGAAGGCTACGGTTTGTCGGAAACCAGCCCGTCGGCGACCTGCAACCCGGTCGACACGACCGCCTATTCGGGCACCATCGGCCTGCCGATCCCCAGCACCGAGCTGACGCTGCTGGACGACGACGGCAACGAGGTGCCGCTGGGCCAGCCGGGCGAGATCGCGATCCGCGGCCCGCAGGTCATGGCCGGCTACTGGCAGCGGCCCGACGAAACCGCCAAGGTGATGACCGCCGACGGTTTCTTCCGCACTGGCGACATCGGCGTGGTCGACGAACGTGGCTACTTCAAGATCGTCGACCGCAAGAAGGACATGATTCTCGTGTCGGGCTTCAACGTCTACCCGAACGAGGTCGAAGACGTCATCACCCAGATGCCCGGCGTGCTGGAATGCGCCGCCGTCGGCATCCCGGACGAAAAGGCCGGCGAAGCGGTGAAGGTCGTGATCGTGAAAAAAGACCCGGGGATCACCGATGCCGACGTGCGCGGCTGGTGCGAAGCTAACCTCACCGGTTACAAACGGCCGAAGATCATTGAGTTCCGGACGGAACTGCCGAAGACACCGGTGGGAAAGGTGTTGCGCAGAGAGCTGCGCGACAAAAAATGAACGCCTGACCGCTGCATAGCGGCAGGCGCCCGGGGCTGCACTGCAGTGCCGGGGGCCATCTCCGGCCCGTTCACGGGGGTGGCTTGACCGGGTGGCTTAAACGCCGCGGGTATGGCCTTGTGTGGGCTGGCCGGCGGCGATGAAGCCGCGTTTGGGACCCTTTCTTGGGATTCGAGCATGTCGTCTCGTTACATCAGGACCRCCGCCGGCCAGGCCGAGATTCAGGCCCGCGCGCTCAAGCTCAGCAGACCGGTGCGCAACCTGCTGCTGGTCATCAACGATTCACGCACCATCGAGGACTGGCTGGTGCAGGTGCACGGCGTCACGCCCGACGACGTGGGGCTGCTGCGCTCCGAAGGACTGATCACCGAAGCCAACATGGCGGCCGCGCCGGCAGTGGTCAAGGCCGTCGTCAAGACGACGACTGTCGACATCCCGGTCGACATTCGCGAAGGCGGGGTGGCGGCCAAGGCGCCTGCGGCGGCCCCGGCCGCCGGCAACGACGCCGACTGGGCGCGCACCCAACAGGTCATCCGCGGCGCCGGCTACACCGCGCTGTACGACGCGCTGACCTCGGTCGGCAAGGCGAAGCTGGGCCTGATGCGCGGCTACCGCTTTGTGCTCGAGGTCGAAAAGTGCTCCGGGCCGGACGAGTTGCGTGCCTTCGCGCTGAAGTTCGCCGAGCAGCTGCGCACCGAGCACGGCATGGCCGCGGTCGGCGAACTCACCTACGCGATCGGCGCCGTCAAGGCCTGAGTTTTCCAGGCCGGGACGCGCTCCCGCGCATCACCTTCTGATCGCCCGGCCGCCCTCCAGCTGCCGGGCTTTCGTCATTCAGGCGCCAGCGTCCAGCGCCTGTTGCCGTACGACGCGGCGGCGGTACCACGCCGTGATTTCCGCATCGTCCAGCGCTTCGATCAGGGCGTCCGCCTGGCTGCGCTCGACCTGGGCGTCGGCCGCGCGGCCCAAGCGGGCCAGCGCATGGGCCAGCTCCGAGCGCAGAAAGGCTTGGTCTACCCGCTCCTGATCGGCCTTGTCGAAATTGGTCAGCAGCACCAGGCCGGCGCGGGCTTGCATTTCGGCCGTCGCGGCATCACCCAGGGCGTTGGCGGTGAAGGCCCGCAGGTAGTGGGCACGCTCGTGATTCACCCACTGCCCGGCGCGGTGCCAGAAGCCCTGCGACAGCTCTGCCGCCTCGGCCAGTGCCTGGCGCAACGGCTGGGCTGCCAACTCGGCAACCGGCCGCTCGGCCAGGTCGGAGGCGAGGTTGTTGGTCAGCACGGCCGCTGTCGCGTCCAGGCCATTGGCCTGTTGCCACACCAGGGCGTGCAAGGGCGCCAGTGCGGCCAGCGCGGCGCTGCCGGCGGCCTCGGCCGCGAGCAGCGGCACTTGGAAGCTGGCCGCGGCCAACACCAGCAGCTCGGCCGCCTGCGCTGGGCTGACACCGGCGGCGTCGGCCAGGCGCTGGCCAAGGTTGGCTTCTGCCGCGGCGTCGCCGGCCATGCGCGCGGCGGCGCCGGCCTGGCGCAGCACCGGCAACGGCGCCTCGCTGCCGCACGCGGTCAACACGGCTTGCTGACGTTGCCAGGCCTCGGCCGGTTGGCCCAGCTTTTCCGCCAGCACGTGGTTGAGCAAGAAGGCGTAGCGCGGCCGCTGCCCGGGGTTCAAGGCGTCGGCATCGATCTGGCGCAGCAGCACGGCGGCAGCGCTCGGGTGGTCGTCATGGCATTCATCGGCCGCTTGCAGCAGCTCGGTTGCTTTCGCGATCGGGTCCATCGTCAGGTGCCTCCTTGGGGCCGATTGTGAATGCGGCACACTCGCATGATGCCCCCACGTTTGTATCTGGATGCCCCGCTGCGCGAGGGTGAAGACATCGACCTGCCGACCGACGTCGCCCGCCATGTGCAGGTGCTGCGCCTGCAACCCGGCGCGCCGTTGACGCTGTTCAACGGCCAAGGTGGCGAATGGGCCGCCGAGGTGCTGCAGATGAGTGGTCGCCAGCAGGTGGCCGTGCGCATCGGCGTGCCGCAGCCTGCGTCGCGCGAATTGCCACGGCGGGTCACGTTGGCGCTGGGCATGCCAGCCAATGAGCGCATGGACGCGCTGGTCGAGAAGGCCACCGAGCTCGGCGTGGCGGCGATCCAGCCGCTGCAATGCTCGCGCTCGGTGCTGAAGCTGGCCGGCGAGCGCGCCGAGCGTCGGCAGGCGCATTGGCAAGCCGTGGCCGTGGCCGCAGCCGAGCAAAGCGGGCGCACGCAGGTGCCGCAGGTAGCACCGGTGCGCAGCCTGGCCGACTGGTTGGGCCGGCTGGACACGGGCGCCGCCCGCCATGTGTTGAGCCTGGCTGACGACACGGTGCCGCTGGCCGGCCTGGCGGCCTCGTCCACGGCCACCGACTGGTTGATGCTGAGCGGCCCCGAAGGCGGGTTGGACGACGCGGAGGAAGCACTCGCCCGCCAGCGCGGCTTCACGCCCGTCACGCTGGGCCCGCGCGTGCTGCGCGCCGACACTGCACCGCTGGCGGCGCTGGTGTTGCTCGGGGCGTTGACCGCATGAGCGACGCAAGCACTCGCCGGTTCAACGCGCCGCTGGCCTGGTTGACGCTGTGCCAGGGCCTGTTCCTGACCAACAACGTCACCTTCATGGCGATCAACGGCCTGGTCGGTCTGGCGCTGGCACCGCAGGGCTGGATGGCGACATTGCCACTGACCGCCTACGTGCTGGGCGGTGCGCTGTGCACCGGGCTGGTCGCGCGGCACCAGCAGCGCTACGGCCGCAAGCGGGCGTTCCAGATGGGGCTGGCAGTGGCGATGGTCTCGGCCGGTCTGTGCGCATTGGCGGCGCTGATCGGCAGCTTCTGGCTGCTGATCGCCGCCACGGTGCTGGCCGGCTACTACAACGCCAACGCAGCGTTGTACCGCTTCGCAGCGGCCGAGCTGGTCGGCCCCGAGGGTCGCGAGCGGGCGATCTCGTGGGTGCTGGCCGGGGGCATCCTCGGCGGCGTGATCGGGCCGCAGCTGGCACAGGCCACGCGTGATGCGCTGGCTGCGCCTTTCGCCGGCGCCTATGCCGCGTTGGTGGTCGTGGCCGCCTTGGCCATGGTGGCGTTGGCGCGCATCCCGTTTCCTGCGTTGCCCCATGCGCCCAGCGGTGCTGCGGGCCGCTTGCCGGTTGGCGTGGCGCGCCAGCCGGCGTTCATCGTCGCCATTGCCGCGTCGGCACTCGGCTACGGCGTGATGAACCTGCTGATGGCCGCGACGCCGATTGCGATGGCCGTCTGCTCGCACCCGTTCTCGGCCGTGGCCTGGGTGCTGGAGTGGCATGTGCTGGGCATGTATGTGCCGAGCTTCTTCACCGGCCCTCTGATCCGCCGCGTTGGCGTGCTGCCAGTGCTGGCCGCCGGCGTGCTGCTCAACGCAGCATGCATTGCGCTGGCGCTGCACGGTGTCGACCTGATGCACTTCACCGCCGCGCTGCTGGTGCTGGGCGTGGGCTGGAACTTCCTCTACATCGGCGGCACCACGCTCTACACCCAGAGCTACCCGGCGAGCCACCGCGTGCGCGCGCAGGCGCTGATGGACCGCTGGGTGCTGGGCACGATGACGCTGACTTCGTTCAGCTCGGGCGCGCTGGTCACCACCGGCGGCTGGCAGGGGATGAACCTGGGCGCACTGCTGCCACTGGGCCTACTGGCGCYGATGCTCGTGTGGCTGCGCACCCGGCCGGCCGTGGCGGGTGCGCAAGAGCCAGCCGCGACCTAACGCCGAGGAGTGTAGACCGGCAGGTCGATCTTGCCGGCCTGGGCCCGGGTCAGCACGTCCTTGAGCTGGTCGAGTTCCTCCGGGTCCTTGACCTCGTGCACACGCTGGTCGAGCAGCGCGAGGTAGGCTGCATTCAAGGCATCGGCCGCCGGCAACTTGACCTCGGGCACGACGCCGACCTGCTCCCAGTCCTTCTTCGTCACTGCGTTGATGGCGCGACCGGTTGGCACGAAGGCCGCGAGGCCGTGGCCCAGCGCCACCATCTCGCCCGGGTTGGCGGCGCCACCGGTGGTCTCGCCGTACAGCGTGGCGCGCTTTTGCGTCTGCAGGTCGTAGGCGCACTCCTCGCCACCCGAGAAGGTGTTCTTCGAGGTCAGCACGGTGATCGGCTTGGTGTAGCGCGGGCCGCTGATCGGCAGCGTCCAGTACTCGCGGGTGCTGTTCATCGGCCGGTCGTAGATGTCGTTCAGGTGGCGCTCGTCGCCTTCGGCGAAGAAGTGGCTCAGCAGATAGGTCACGCTGGCCGGCGAGCCGCCGCCGTTGTTGCGCAGGTCCAGCACCAGCGCGTCGGTGCCACCCAGCAGCAGCATCGCCGCGTCATAGCCGGCCGCCACGAACTCGGTCGGGCCGAACCCGCGCAGGTCGAGGTAGCCGATGTTGCCGGGCAGGCGCTGCACGCGGGTGATGCCGTAAGCCATGCGGGCCGCCTGGGCGCGTTCGCGGTCGATTTCTTCACGGGTGGGCTTGGGCGGGTCACCGGCCGGTGCGGGCTCGACCTCGGGGTCGAACGCCACGCGGAAGTGGCGGTCCTTGCCGATCTCTCGCAGGTCTTTGTTCAGCGCCTCGCCCATCGCCTCGACGGTCTGCGCACTGTTGTACTCGCCCTTGGCCGCGCGGGCCTGCAGCTGCTTGGCCACCGGCTCGATGCGCTCGGGGTAGACGTAGCGGGTGCGCAGGTTCTGCGCCAGCGTGTCGACGATCGCCTTGCGCTGGGCAGCGCTCAGCGGTGCGTCGGGCTTGAAGTCGTTGGGGGCCGGCTGGGCGCCAGCGGCGGAACACAAGGCAAAGGTGGCCAGCGCGATCGCGCGGCGGACCAGACGGGGGGTGGGCATTGGCATCTTGTTTCTCCTGGGGTGATTGAAAGGGTAGTGGGAAGAAAATCCGGGCGAAGCTCTCCCTTCGCCGCCCGTAGCCGGGCAGCGTCAAGAGATCCCCCACCGGGGTCTCAGGGGTTCAGGGGGTCAGTTGGAAAGGCCCAGCCGTTGCGCCAGGCTGCGCCGCACGTCCAGCGTCTGCACCTGCCACTGGTCACCGACCAGCCGGACGTAGGCCTGCAGCGTGGCACGGCCTTCGGGGCCACGGGCCGACAGCGTCAGCAGCGCGCTGTGGTCATCGAGCTTGCAAGGGTCGCAGTCGTCGCTCAGCGTGATCGGCGTGCCGAGCAGTTTGGCCGCAGCGGCGTCTTGCTGCACAGCCTGCAACAGCGTCTGGTAGGCCGGCCATTTGGTGATCGAAGGCGGCTTGGGTGGCATCGGCGGTGCCGGCGGGAGGGGCGGCAGCGGCGGCAACCACGACTGGCTGGATGCTTCGGATCCGTCGTCCTCTCCCGGTTCGTCAGGCAGCGGTGGCTCGGGGGGCACCAGCGACGATGGCGGCGGTGTGACGTGGTGCTTGATCACCCATTGGCGCACGGCGGCGTCGATGACTGCGGGCCGGCCGTCGACGCGGTAGGTTTCGTGCCGCTCACCGTTCGGGCTCAGCCACGCGTGGTAGTCGCGCAGATGGCCATGGTCGTCGATGCGGATGCGCATCGAGTCACCCACCTGGGTCCACCAAGGGTCCTCGGTAGCGACAGTGGCAGCCGGCTGCGCTGGCACAGCCGGCACCGCACTGCTCGCCTGTGCCGCCCACACCCCGCCGGCGCACAGCAGCGTCAGCAGGCCGGCCGCTACGCCCCAGCGCGGGCCGGCCGGGTGGCCGGCGGCGAGCAGGTGCACGACACGCTGCTGCAAGCTGCCGCCGCCCGCGGCCAAGGCAAGTCGCGGCACGCTGCCACGCAGGGTCTCCAGTGCGGCCAGCGCCTCGGCCAACACCAGCGCGTCGCCGCAGGCCGCGGCAGCCAGGTCGTCGCAAGCATGCTCACGCTCGATGCGCACCTGGCGGCTCAGCCACCAGACGCCGGGGTGGAAGAACAGCAGCGATTCGATCGCGCATTGCAGCCCGTTCCAGACCCAGTCCAGCCTGCGGATGTGAGCCAGCTCGTGGGCGATCAAGGCCTCGATCTGCTCGGGTGCCAGCTTGGTCAGCATCGTCAGCGGCAGCCAGATGATCGGCCGCCAGGCCCGGGCGGTGAACGGCAGTGCCGCGCCCGGCAGCAGCCGCAGCGACACCGGGCGCTTGATGCCCAAGGCTTGGCGCAGCCGTTCGGTGCGGCGCTGCCAGGGCACCGGCACCAAGGCCGGACTGGGTTGCCGCTCGAGTGTGCGCAGCCACCACCAACCGCCCCCGAGGCGGACCAGCATCACCACCACGCCGCCGCACCAGGCCCAGGCCAGCCAGGCCGGTGCTTGCCCCGGCGTGGCGCCGGTCATGGCCCACGGCAGCAGGTTGGCGGTGGACCACAGTGTTCCGTCGGCGCCGCTGGCCCTCTCGCCGTCCAGCAGTTCGCCGATCACGGGGGTTTGCAGGCACTGCACCAGCTGCCAGGCCGGCGCCGCCAACATCGCCAGCAGGAACAGCAGGCCCACCGCGTGCCGGGCGTTGGCGCTGCGCCGCGCCATCGCGGCCAGCACCAGCGCGGCCAGGGCAGCCAGCAGGGCGTCTTGCCACAGGGCGCCGAGCAGCGATTGCGCCAGCGCCGATTCAAACATCGACCAGAAGGTGTTCATCGTCGTCAGTCCTTCATTCAGTCGCGTCAGGCGCGGCCGCGCTTCGACTTGGCGTCGGCGATCAGGCGGGCGATCGCGTCCAGTTCGTCGCGGCTGGGTTTGTCGACATCCAGCGCGCGCTGGACCAGTTGCAGCGCCGAGCCGGCGAAGGCGCGTTGCATGAGGTCCTTCACCAGCACCGACTGCAC
>NZ_JBFUGE010000013.1:0-36685 GCF_056403075.1 Ideonella sp. P3_A4
ACGCCGACCGCGAGGTCGACGACATTGCCCTTCATCGCGAATTCTCTGAACTCTGTCGCGAACCCCATGTAAGACTCCTTGTGGTTGGTTGATGCACCCTCTGGCGAGCGCCGGCAAGGGTGCCGCCCGGCGCAGTATTGCTGCTGCGCTGGCGCTGTCAATCGGCGGTGTTGCTCCGCGCTGCTTCTCGCCCCTATCRGACAGTCGGCGGCGCCCCGTGGCAGCGGGTATTGCGAGTTGCGCTGCTGTTGCTTGGCCGGACAGGCGTGTCTTGTCCGCTAAAATGCCAGATTGCCCGAGACCGGATCCCCTTTTGGCGGGGCGATTGCAGCGTCTCCCCAAAGTCTTCAGAGCTCCAAGAAGGACCCCCATGAGTGATAACGCGGTGGACCAAGGCAAGCGCACGTGGTTGATCACCACCAGCTGCGCGGGTGCCGTGGGTGGTGTGGCGGCGGCCGTGCCTTTTGTCAGCACCTTTGCCCCGTCTGAGCGCGCGAAGGCTGCAGGCGCCCCGGTCGAGGTCGACATCAGCGCGCTGAAGCCCGGCGAGAAGATGACCGTCGAGTGGCGCGGCAAGCCGGTATGGGTGGTGCGTCGCACGAAAGAACAGCTGGCGGCCTTGAAGGCCAATGAGAGCCAGCTCGCGGACCCGAATTCGGACCGCAAGGCCTACCCGATCCCCGACTACGCGAAGAACGAGACGCGCTCGATCAAGCCTGAGTACCTGGTGGTCGTGGGCATCTGCTCGCACCTGGGCTGCTCGCCGTCCGAGAAGTTCGCCACCGGCGCGCAGCCTTCGCTGCCTGACGACTGGAAGGGCGGTTTCCTGTGTCCGTGCCATGGTTCGACCTTCGACCTGGCTGGTCGCGTGTTCAAGAACAAGCCTGCCCCCGACAACCTTGAAGTGCCGGAGCACATGTACCTCTCCGACACCAGGCTGTTGATCGGCGAGAGCAAGACAGCCTGACCCGGCGCGACAAGACCCCAAGAAAGGCAACCATGGCTGAATTCAAAGTCGCGCCGGCCGACGCGCCGATCACCCAGAAGGTCACCCTCTGGTTCGAGAACCGTTTCCCGACGGCGTTCGACGAGTACAAGAAGCACATGTCGGAGTACTACGCTCCGAAGAACTTCAACTTCTGGTATTTCTTTGGCTCGCTGGCCCTGCTGGTGCTGGTGATCCAGATCGTCACCGGCATCTTCCTGGTGATGCACTACAAGCCCGACGCGGCGCTGAACGCGGCCGGCGTGCCGGTGGCATTCGCCAGCGTCGAGTACATCATGCGCGATGTGCCCTGGGGCTGGTTGATCCGCTACATGCACTCGACCGGTGCCTCGGCATTCTTCGTCGTGGTCTACCTGCACATGTTCCGTGGCCTGCTGTACGGCTCGTACCGCAAGCCGCGTGAGCTGGTCTGGATCTTCGGCTGCGCGATCTTCCTGTGCCTGATGGCCGAAGCCTTCATGGGCTACCTGCTGCCTTGGGGCCAGATGAGCTACTGGGGTGCGCAGGTGATCGTGAACCTGTTCGCCGCCGTGCCCTTCGTCGGCCCGGACCTGGCGCTGCTGATCCGCGGTGACTACGTGGTGGGCGACGCGACGCTGAACCGCTTCTTCAGCTTCCACGTGATCGCCGTGCCGCTGGTGCTGCTGGGCCTGGTCGTGGCGCACTTGCTGGCGCTGCACGACGTGGGTTCGAACAACCCCGACGGCGTCGAGATCAAGGCCAAGAAGGACCCGAAGACCGGCATCCCGCTCGATGGCATCCCCTTCCACCCGTATTACTCGGTGCACGACCTGATGGGCGTGGGTGTGTTCCTGATCATCTTCTGCGCGATCCTGTTCTTCGCGCCGGAGCTGGGCGGGTACTTCCTCGAGTACAACAACTTCGTCCCGGCCGATCCGCTGAAGACGCCGCCGCACATTGCGCCGGTCTGGTACTTCACGCCGTTCTACTCGATGCTGCGTGCGACCACCGATGACATGATCAAGGTGCTGAGCGCGGTGGTGGCGCTTGGGGCGATCGGCACGGTGCTGAAGGGCCGCATCGGTGGTGGCGCGAAGATCGCTGTGCTGATTGCTGCGGCCATTGGCATCGCGCTGCTGAACGTTTTCGACGCCAAGTTCTGGGGCGTGGTCGTGATGGGCGGTGCGGTCATCATCCTGTTCTTCCTGCCCTGGCTGGACCACAGCCCGGTCAAGTCGATCCGCTACCGCCCGAGCTGGCACAGCACGCTGTACGGCGTCTTCGTCGTGTTCTTCCTGATCCTGGCCTACCTCGGCGTTCAACCGCCGTCGCAGATCGGCACCATCGTGTCGCAGGTCGGGACTCTGTTCTACTTCGGCTTCTTCCTGCTGATGCCCTGGTGGAGCCAGCTCGGTACTTTCAAGCCAGTGCCCGAGCGTGTGACCTTCCACCCGCACTAAGAATCGGCAGGAGCTTTTCACATGATCAAGAAACTCATTGCCGGCTGGATGGCTGCCCTGTGCCTGGTCGGCGGCGCGTTCGCCAACGAGGGCGGCATGCAGTGGGACAAGTTCCCGACCGAGCGCATGACCGACCTGTCGTCGCTGCAGAACGGGGCCAAGCTGTTCGTCAACTACTGCCTGAACTGCCACGGTGCCTCGTTCGCGCGCTACAACCGCATGCGCGACCTCGGCCTGACCGACGAGCAGATCAAGGGCAACCTGATGTTCGCCGCCGACAAGGTGGGCGAAACGATGAAGGTCGCGCTAGATCCGAAGCAGGGCAAGGCCTGGTTCGGCGCTGCGCCGCCCGATCTGTCGGTGATCGCCCGCTCGCGGGCCGGCCAGGGCACCGGTGCGGACTACCTCTACACCTACCTGCGCAGCTACTACCGCGACGAAACCACGGCGACCGGCTGGAACAACCTGGCCTTCCCCAGCGTGGCGATGCCGCACGCACTGTGGGAGCTGCAGGGCCAGCAGCGCGCCGTCTTCGAAGAAGTCGCCGATGCGCACGACCACGAAAAGAAAGTCCACCACTTCAAGGGCTTTGAACAAATCACCCCCGGCAAGCTGAGCCAGGCAGAGTACAACCAGGCCGTCGCCGACCTGGTGGCGTACCTGCAGTGGATGGGCGAGCCGGCACAGGGCCAGCGCGTGCGCCTGGGCGTGTGGGTGCTGATCTTCCTGGCTGTGTTCACCTTGTTCGCCTGGCGCTTGAATGCGGCGTACTGGAAAGACGTGAAATGACCCTTGCCCGGCCGCGACCGCAGCGGCCGGGGCTGCGATTCGCGCAGTGAGCGCCACATCGGCGCCACTGCGTTTTGCCTTTTTCCTTGCCGTTCACGGCCGCTGTTCGACCTGCTTCTTTAAAGGGAGCCCACGCTCATGATGGTGCTTTACTCCGGAACCACCTGCCCTTACTCGCACCGTTGCCGCTTCGTTCTGTTCGAAAAGGGCATGGATTTCGAGATCCGCGACGTCGACCTGTTCGCCAAGCCCGAAGACATCGCGCTGATGAACCCGTACAACGAGGTGCCCATCCTCGTCGAGCGCGACCTCATCCTGTATGAGTCGCACATCATCAACGAGTACATCGACGAGCGCTTCCCGCACCCGCAGCTGATGCCCGGGGACCCGGTGGCCCGCGCCCGCGTGCGCCTGTTCCTGTTCAACTTCGAGAAGGAACTGTTCGCCAACGTGAACATCCTCGAAGGCCGTGGCATCAAGGGCACCGACAAGCAGCTCGAGAAGGCCCGTGCGCAGATCCGTGACCGGCTGACCCAGCTGGCGCCGATCTTCCTGAAGAACAAGTTCATGCTGGGCGACGACTTCTCGATGCTCGACGTGGCCATCGCTCCGCTGCTGTGGCGCCTCGACTACTACGGCATTGACCTGTCGAAGAACGCGGCGCCGCTGCTGAAGTACGCTGAGCGCATCTTCTCGCGCCCGGCCTACATCGAAGCGCTGACCCCGTCTGAAAAGGTGATGCGCAAGTAAAAGGGCTGAGCCCTGCTTCTCTCGTTCCCGATGACCGCCACGCCGCCGACCCCACCTTCCGCACCGGACAACCAGGGCACCTCGACCCGGCCATACCTCGTGCGCGCACTGCACGACTGGTGCACCGACAACGGCTTCACGCCGTACCTGGCGGTGTTCGTCGATTCGAGCGTGCAGGTGCCCAACGAGTACGTGAAGAACAACGAGATCGTGCTCAACGTGGGCTTCGAGGCCACCAGCGGCCTGAAGCTCGGCAACGACTTCATCGAGTTCAAGGCCCGCTTTGGCGGGGTGGCCCGCGAGATCCTCGTGCCGGTGGACCATGTGGTGGCCATCTATGCACGCGAGAACGGGCAGGGCATGGCGTTCCCGATGCCGTCGAATGCGCCCGAAGAGGCATCCTCCGGCCTGCCGTTGGCGCCTGACAGCGGCGGCGCGGGCGCGGACCGCCCACCACGTGGCCTGCGCCTGGCGCGCACAGAAACGACGCCCGGTCCGACCGCCGCACCGCCGGCCGCGTCTGCAGAAGATACCGATGGTGACGAGCCGCCTCCGCCGCCGCGGCCGGCGCTCAAGCGCGTGAAGTAAACGCGGCATCCTGCGCGGGTCGTTCCAGCCCCTGCGCAGCAGCACGATCAGAAGGCGCAGAAAGCGTCTAAAATCAATAGCTTAGGCCGTGCCGGCTTAGCTCAGCTGGTAGAGCACCCGCCTTGTAAGCGGAAGGTCATCCGTTCGATTCGGATAGCCGGCACCACCGATTTCCCCTAGGCCCGATCCGATTGAACCTTCACTCGGACTGAAGTAGGCTTCCAGCCCCGCACTACCAGTGCCTGCTCAATGGCTGGCAGGCACTGCCGCAGTTTGGCGGCCACGGCGCCGTTGGGCACCAGCAGGTTCCACCCCGTCTCATCCAGCACGCCCGCGCGCACATGGGCTCTGAGGCTTGGGGGCAGCACTTCCCGCACGGTGTCCATCCGCGCTTCGGCTTCCTTCAGCCGCTGAAGCAACTGACCCAGGGCCGTATTGGCGGCCAGGGCTTCGTTGATCGGCCGCGTGTGCGGGCCGCCAGCCTGGGAGGGGGGCGGGCGTGACATAAGGCCAAGGAGTTTAACGATGCAGATTCTGATCACCCATGGCGGCTTGGCGCGCACCCGCGTGCTGAGCCTGAGCCGGCTGCAGATCATTTTCGGTCTGTGCTGTCTGGTGGCGACCTTGCTGCTGCTGTCCGGCGCGGTCTACCACTTCATCTTCCTGAAAGCCGCCCGCGATGGCTGGCCGGTGGTCAGCCAACTCGTCAAGTTGGTGGTGCGTGACGAGAACGCCCAGCGCGACAAGGTGCTGCGCGACAACCTCGACGCGATGGCGCGCAAGGTCGGCGAGATGCAAGCCCGCATGGTCAATCTCGAGGCCATGGGGGAGCGGGTCACCGGCCTGGCCGGCGTGAAGCCCGACGAGCTGAAGTCGCTGCAGCGCCCCGCTTCCGCGCCCGACCGTTCCGGCTCGCGCGCGCCTGGCGGCCAGGGCGGCCCGTATGTGCCGCTCGAACACCCCAGCCTGGAGCAACTCGACAAGACGCTCGGCGTGCTGGAGCAGCTGGCCGATCAGCATGGCGACATGCTCACGCTGGCCGAATCTCGCTTGTTTGAGTCGCGGCTGAAGTCGTTGATGGTGCCCAACAGCCGGCCGGTCGACGCGCCCGTTGGTTCGGGCTTCGGCTTCCGCACCGACCCGATCACCGGCCGCGCCGCGCTGCACACCGGGCTGGACTTCTCGGCCGACCCCGGCACGCCGATCCTGGCCGCGGCCGGCGGCATGGTCACCTCGACCGACGTCCACCCGCAGTACGGCAACCTGCTGGAGATCGACCACGGCAACGGCCTGACCACGCGCTACGCCCACACCCAGCGCATCCTGGTCAAGGTCGGGGATCTGGTCAAGCGTGGCCAGCAGGTTGCGCTGGTCGGCAACACCGGCCGTTCGACCGGCCCGCATCTGCACTTCGAGGTGCTGGTCGATGGCTCGTTGCAGGACCCTGCGAAGTTCCTTACCGCTGCACCTTTGACGCCGACGGCCGCGGTGCCGCAGGCCGCGCCGACGATGGTCTCTGCAGCGGCCGCCGCGGTGTCCCCGGTGCTGCGGCACTGACGCATCACGCGCTGCACCCCGGTGCTAAACTCCCGCGCTTTCGCGCCTGTGCTCGCGCGGCCTTCGCACGGCCGGTTGTAGCGACGGCGCGACCAGAAGACGACACCCCATCCTAGGGGGCGAACCCGCGCTTGCAATGCCGGTGTCCGGCCCCAAGTCAGTCGGCGTCGCGCGGCGCACAGTGTTGCGCTTCGCCAGCCGACGCCCCACAGCCAGACATCTACCGCAGCGCCGCATGTTGCCCAAGCTCCTGACCCAGATTTTTGGCAGTCGCAACGACCGCCTGCTCAAAGGCTATCGACGCACCGTCGACCAGATCAACGAGCTGGAGGCCAGTTTCTCCAAGCTCGACGATGCGGCGCTGAAGGGCAAGACCGCCGAGTTCCGCGAGCGCCTGGCCAAGGGAGAAACGCTGGACGACCTGCTGCCCGAAGCCTTCGCCGCGGTGCGCGAGGCCGGCAAGCGCGCATTGAAGATGCGCCACTTCGACGTGCAGCTGATCGGCGGCATGGTGCTGCATGCTGGCAAGATCGCCGAAATGCGCACCGGCGAAGGCAAGACGCTGATGGCCACGTTGCCGGTGTACCTGAATGCGCTGCCCGGCAAGGGCGTGCATGTGGTGACGGTCAACGACTACCTCGCCCGGCGTGACGCCGAGTGGATGGGCCGGCTGTACAACTTCCTCGGTATGACGGTGGGCGTCAACGTGCCGGGCATGGACCGGGCCGAGAAGCAAGCGGCCTACGGCGCCGACATCACCTACGGCACCAACAACGAATACGGCTTCGACTACCTGCGCGACAACATGGTCCACGAAGTGGCCGACCGCGTGCAGCGCGTCCTGACCTACGCCATCGTCGACGAGGTGGACTCGATCCTGATCGACGAAGCACGCACGCCTCTGATCATCTCCGGCCAGGCCGAAGACCACACCGAGCTCTACAAGAGCATCAATGCTGTGGTGCCCAAGCTGACCAAGCAGATCGGCGAGCTGGATCTGCGTACCGGCGAAGGTGTCGAGGTGCCGGGCGACTTCACCGTCGACGAGAAGAGCCACCAGGTCTTCCTGACCGAAGACGGGCACGAGAACGCCGAGCGCATCCTGTCTGAAGCCGGCCTGCTGGTCGAGGGCGCCAGCCTGTACGACCCGGCCAACATCACGCTGATGCACCACGTGTACGCGGCGCTGCGGGCCAACCACCTGTACCACCGCGACCAGCACTACGTGGTGCAGAACGACGAGGTCGTGATCGTCGACGAGTTCACCGGTCGTTTGATGACCGGCCGACGCTGGTCCGACGGCCTGCACCAGGCGGTCGAAGCCAAGGAAGGCGTGCAGATCCAGAGCGAGAACCAGACGCTCGCATCGATCACCTTCCAGAACTACTTCCGCATGTACGGCAAGCTGGGCGGCATGACCGGCACGGCCGACACCGAAGCCTACGAATTCCAGGAGATCTACGGCCTGGAAACGGTGGTGATCCCACCGAACAAGCCGACCATCCGCAAGGACGAGCTCGACCTCGTCTACAAGACCTCACGCGAGAAGTACAACGCGGTGGTCGACGACATCAACGATTGCCGCGAGCGCGGCCAGCCGGTGCTGGTGGGCACGACCTCGATCGAGAACTCCGAGCTGATCTCGGGCCTGCTGAAGAAGGCCAAGGTGCCGCACGAGGTGCTCAACGCCAAGCAGCATGCACGCGAAGCGGAAATCGTGGCCCAGGCCGGGCGCCCGGGCGTGATCACCATCGCCACCAACATGGCGGGCCGCGGCACCGACATCGTGCTGGGTGGCAACGTCGAGAAGCAGACCCAGTTCATCGAGGCCGACGACGCGATCCCCGCTGACGAGAAGGCGCGCCGCATCAAGCAGCTGCAAGACGAGTGGCAAGGCCTGCACGACCAGGTCAAGGCCGCGGGCGGCCTGCGCATCGTGGCCACCGAGCGCCACGAGAGCCGCCGGATCGACAACCAGCTGCGTGGCCGTTCGGGCCGCCAGGGCGACCCGGGTGCCTCACGMTTCTACCTGTCGCTCGAAGACCCGCTGATGCGCATCTTCGCCGGCGACCGCGTCAAGGCCATCATGGAGCGGCTGAAGATGCCCGAGGGCGAGGCGATCGAGGCCGGCATCGTGTCGCGCTCGATCGAATCGGCGCAGCGCAAGGTCGAAGCCCGCAACTTCGACGTTCGCAAGCAGCTGCTCGAGTACGACGACGTCAGCAACGACCAGCGCAAGGTCATCTACCAGCAGCGCGGCGAGATCCTCGAGGCCACTTCACTGGTCGATCAGATCGCCAACCTGCGCAAGGCCACGATGACCGACGTGGTGCGCACCTTCGTGCCCGTCGAAAGCGTCGAAGAGCAGTGGGACCTGCCCGGCCTGGAAAAGACGCTGCGCGAAGAGTGGCAGCTCGACGTGGCGCTGCAGCCGATGGTGCAGGCCAGCGACTCGATCACCGACGACGACATCCTCGAGAAGGTCGTCGAGTCGGCCAATGCCACGTTCCAGGCCAAGCTGGACATGGTCGGCGCCGAGCAGTTCACGCCGTTCATGCGCATGGTGCTGCTGCAGGCCATGGACTCGCACTGGCGCGAACACCTGGCCGCGCTGGACTACCTGCGTCAGGGCATCCACCTGCGCGGTTATGCCCAGAAGAACCCCAAGCAGGAGTACAAGCGCGAAGCCTTCGAGCTGTTCTCGCAGCTTCTCGACCTGGTGAAGATGGAGGTCACCCGGGTGCTGATGACGGTGCGCATCCAGACCCAGGAACAGGTGAGCGCCGCCGCCGAGGCGATGGAGAACAAGGCCGAGCGCATCTCCAACGTGACCTACACCCACCCGAACGAAGACGGCAGCGTCAGCCAGGAAGCCGACCGCTCGTCCGAGGTGCCGCGCGTTGGTCGCAACGACCCTTGCCCTTGCGGCAGCGGCAAGAAGTACAAGGCTTGCCACGGCCAGCTCGCCTGACCCCGCCTCTGGCGCCCCCAGCCCGGCCGCCGGCGCGGCAGACCACCTCGGCGGCGTCGTGGTGAACCGCCACACGTTGGCCCGGGCGCCGCGCCGGCTGGAGAGCGCGAGGCTGCTGCTCGAGGCCCCGGCGAGGGCCCACGCAGCGGCCGTCTACGACAGCGTCAACACCAGCCTGCCGACACTCGGCTTCATCGCCTGGGCGCAAGCCCCCTGGACGCTGGAGCGGGCCATCCGCTTCTGCGAGGGCGGGCTGAAGATGGTCGACGACGGCGAATGCCTGATCTTCAACGCCTTTCGGCGCGACAACAAAGCCTTCGTCGGCCGCATCGACCTGCACAGCTTCGACTTCGAAGTGCCGCGGGCCGAGATCGGCTACGTGGGTGACGCCCGCCAGGCCGGCCAAGGCCTGATGCGCGAGGCGGTGCTCGCTGTCGTCGCGTTCGGCTTCAAGCTGGGCCTGATGCGCATCGAGGCGATCTCCGAAGTCGACAACCAACGTGCTTTGCACTTTGCCGAACACGCGCTCGGATTTCGTTGCGAGGGTCGGTTGCACCACCGCGAGCGCAATGCCCGCGGTGACCTGTGCGACCAGATGATGTTCGCGACCTTCCCATCGGGTTGATTCAGGCGTTCACGCCGCGCATGGCGCGTGGCACACTCGCCGCGACCTGATCACCTGTTGCGCGACGCCGGCCTTTCGCACCCACCCGTCCATGAGCGACCTCTTTCGAGTCGAGGCAGTGGATCATCAGCGGCAACGCTTCCATGGCACTGTGGTGCTGGCGCGGCCCTGGTCGTTTGCGGCGTTGACCACGTTGCTGGCTGTGCTGGTGCTGGCGCTGCTGCTGTTCGCCTGGAACTTTGGTTTCACGCGCAAGGAGGTGGTCAGCGGCATGGTGGTGCCAGACCGTGGACTGATCCGCGTCGTGGCACCTCTGGCGGGACGGGTCAGCGAAGTGCGCGTCACAGCCGGCGATTCGGTCAAGGCTGGCGACGTGATGTTCGTGATCCGTCGCGACCATGCCACCGCGGCGGGTGTGGACCAGGGCAGCATCAGCGGTGCGCTGGCCAGCCGCCTACGCCGTCTCGAAAGCGAAGTGGCTCAGCAAGGGCGACTCGCCCAGATGCGCGCGCAAGAGGCTGGTGCGCGGGCACGCGGCCTGGCGGCCAGCATCGAGCAGCTGACACGCGAGCGCAGCCTGCAAGCGCAACGCGTGCAGGTGCTGCGTGACATTGCCCAGCGTCACGCCGAGTTGGCCCGTGAGGGCATGATGACGCAGCTGGCCGCCCAGACCAAGGCAGCCGAGGCGCTGGAAGAAGAGGCCAAGCTGGCCAGCATCGACCGCATCCGGCTCGACACACAGCGTGAGCTCGCTACCGTGCATGCACAAGCGTCGCAGATTCCGCTGCAGACGCAGCGCGAGCAGTCTGAATCGCAACGCGACATGGACGAGGTTCAACAACTGCTGGACGAGAGCGAGCTGCAGCGCGAGGTGAGCGTCCGTGCCTCGCGCGATGGCGCGGTGGCTGCGGTGCTGGTCGATGCGGGCCAGGCGGTGAAGGAGGCGGGAGAGCTGGCCAACCTGATGCCGCTAGGCGCGACGCTGGAAGCCGAGCTGTACCTGCCGTCACGTGCGGTGGGTAACCTGCGCGAAGGCCAGGCGGTGCAGTTGCGCTTCGAGGCCTACCCGTTCGAGAAATACGGTCTGTTCCCAGGCCGCTTGCGCAGCGTGTCGCTGAGCCCGGTAGCGAGCACCGAACTGGCCGCTGGTCTGGCGCCGCCGCCCGAGGCAGCAGGCCCTGCACGCTCGCTGTACCGCGCTCGCGTTTCGGTGGACCTGGCCGCGTTGCGCAGCCGCACCGGCAGTGCCGTGCCCTTGAAGCCCGGCATGCTGCTCAACGCCAGCGTGGCACTGGAACACCGCAGCCTAGTCGAGTGGGCCCTGGCCCCGCTGCTGGGTGTGAGCAAGACGCTCTAGTCATTAGCACCGCATGTTCGAAACCTTCTTTGCAGGCTGGCGCCACCGGCTGCCGGTGTTCATCCAGACCGAAGCCACCGAGTGCGGGCTGTGCAGCCTGGCGATGGTCGCCAACTACCACGGCTACCGCACTGACCTGGCCAACCTGCGGCTGCGCTTTTCGATCTCGCGCAAAGGGGCCACGCTCGAGGCCTTGATGCGCATTGCCGAGGCGCTGCGCCTGCAGACCCGTGCGTTGCGGCTGGAGATGCRGCACCTGCCCCAGCTGCAGCTGCCTTGCGTGCTGCACTGGGACATGAACCACTTCGTGGTGCTGAAGTCGGTCGAGGCGCGCCATGCGGTGATCCACGACCCGGCGGTCGGCGAGCGGCGCTTGAGCCTGGCCGAGTTCGGCAAGCACTTCACCGGTGTGGCGCTCGAGGTGTCTCCGAGCCCCGAGTTCGTTGGCCAGGCGCCGACGCCCAAGCTGTCGCTACGGGGCCTGATGGGGCGGGTGACGGGCCTGCGGCGTGGGCTGGCGCAGATCGCCTTGCTGGCGGTGCTGCTAGAGCTGATTTCGATGGCGCTGCCGTTCTACCTGCAGTGGGTGGTCGACCACGTCCTGGTCACCGCGGACGCCGACATGTTGATGGTGCTGGCGGCCGGCTTCGGCCTGCTGGTCATCGTGCACGCCGTCATCTCGGCCACACGGGGCTGGTTCGTCGTCGTGCTCAGCACGAGCCTGAATTTCCAGTGGCTGGGCAATGTGTTCGCCCACCTGGTGCGCCTGCCGCTGGACTTCTTCGAGAAGCGCCACATCGGCCACATCCTGGCCAGCTTCGGCTCGGTGGTCATGATCCAGCGCACGTTGACCACGCAGTTCGCGCAGACAGTGGTCGATGGCCTGATGACCCTCGGCACGCTGGCGATGATGCTGTTCTACAGCCCCAGCCTGACGCTGGTGTCGGTGGTGGCGATGCTGGTCTACGCGCTGTTGCGCTGGAGTGTGTTCCGCGCGTTGCGCGAGGCCAGCGCCGAGCAGATCATCCACGCTGCCCGCCAGCAGACTCACATGATCGAGACGGCCAGCGGCATCCAGAGCGTGCGCCTGTTCGGCAAGGGCGATGTGCGCCGCGCCGGCTGGCTCAACATGCTGGCCGACCAGTTCAACGCCGAGCTGCGCATCCAGCGTCTCACGTTGAGCCAGGACACCGCGCGCGGCCTGCTCAGCGGGTTGGAGCGGGTGATCGTCGTCTGGCTGGCCGCGCGGCTGGTGCTGTCGCACGAGTTCACGGCCGGCATGTTGTTCGCCTTCATGGCCTACCAGCTGCAGTTCTCGACCCGCGTCTCGGCACTGGTCGACAAGCTGGCCGAGCTGTCGATGCTGCGGCTGCACGGCGAGCGCGTGGCCGACATCGTGCTGCAGGAAACCGAGCGCGATGCGCAGAACCTGCCTGCCGAGGTGGACCTGTCCAAGCTGCCAATGTCGGTCGAGCTGCGCAACGTGAGCTTTCGCTACTCGCCCACCGAACCCTTCGTGCTGCACGGCGTGGACTTGCACATCGAGCCAGGCGAATGCGTGGCCATCACCGGCCCTTCAGGCTGCGGCAAGACGACGCTGGTCAAGGTCATGCTCGGGCTGCTGCAGCCTACTGAGGGCGAGATCATCGTCGGCGGCATGCGGCTGGGTCAGCTGGGCCTGGCGAACTACCGCCGGCTGATCGGCACGGTGATGCAGGAAGACCGGTTGTTCTCGGGCTCGATCGCCGACAACATCTGCTTCTTCGACCCCGACCCGCAGTGGGAGCGCATCGTCGAGAGTGCGCGCCAGGCCGGTGTCGAGCGCGAAGTCACCGAGATGCCGATGGGTTTTCACACGCTGACCGGAGAGTCCGGCATCGGCCTGTCCGGCGGGCAGAAGCAGCGCATCCTGCTGGCCCGCGCGCTGTACCACCAGCCCCGCATGCTCGTGCTCGACGAGGCGACCAGCCACCTCGACCTGGGCAACGAACGCTCGGTCAACGCGACCGTGCAAGCCCTCGCGCTGACCCGCGTCATCGTCGCCCACCGGCCCGAGACCATCGCGATGGCTGAGCGGGTGGTGGTGCTGGAGGCCGGGCGGCTGCGCCCGGCGGGTGAGGCGCCAGCAAGCTGAGTGCTTGATGGCGCTGCGAGGGTCCGCCCAGAGGCGAGACCAGCTGATTGATCATTAATCAAGCCGCGAACACATGCTGACCATGCGACGCTAGTGCGAAGCGTCCGGCAACAGGTAGCGTGTGCTGGGCCCCTTGCCGGTTTGCACCAGCAGGCCCCGCTCCGCCAGCAGGCCCAAGTGCTTGGAGGCCGTGGCCAAGCTGACGCCGCAGACCTCGGCGTATCCACTCTTGTTAATGGCACCAGCGCTGATCAGACGGTTCAATGCGGCACTGCGTTGTTCGGGCTGCAACAGCTCGCTCGCTTGCTGTTGCCAGCGCGCAGCCCATTGCTGTTCGCGGGTCAGGTCTCGCTCGAAGGTTTGGCGCAGCGCCGTCAGTTCGGAATCGAAATCTTCCGTCAAGCCGTGACGGGAGGCTATTGCCAACGCCGCCTCGCGCTCTTTCGTCGCGATGGCCAGATACGCGCGGGCGATGGCGAGATGTGTGCGTACCTGCTGCGATGGCGGTTGGGGCGCGGCCAGGCTGAGCCGCAGCCGTTCAACCTCCGCCATCTCGGCGAAGTGCGCCGCGTGCTCAGACGGGAGCAATCGATCAGGGCCTTCGCCCGTTCCCAGGACTTCCTTCTTGAGGGCCCTGGCGGCGTCGGCTTGGGCGTGGGCGTTGTCTTCTGCACTCAGCCGTGCTGCCGCTGCCGCGAAGGAGTCGCCCAACGCCTCGTCACGGGTGTCACCATGCAATTTGAACCGCTCGTAGTAGGCCTCCGCAAGGTTGTATTGCGCAATGACGAGTTGGGCTTTCAGGCCGGCCTGCTGTGCCAGTTGTCGGGAACGCTCGTAGTGATCTATTGCCTCGGTCAGCTGGCCCAAACTGAAGTAGGTGACACCCAGATTGCAAAGCACGCCGGCCAG
The DNA here is from genome assembly GCF_056403075.1 of Ideonella sp. P3_A4. Taxonomy (NCBI): domain Bacteria; kingdom Pseudomonadati; phylum Pseudomonadota; class Betaproteobacteria; order Burkholderiales; family Sphaerotilaceae; genus Ideonella; species Ideonella sp. P3_A4. The sequence goes on from NZ_JBFUGE010000013.1 coordinate 14,108, forward strand.
CACTTCGGGTTCGATGGTCTGGGTGGCCGCGGCCTCCACGACCCGCTTGCCATACTCGAGCGACAACGCGTATTCCTTGGCGTCGCCATAGATCAGACTGAGGTTGTTGTAGGTGCTCAGTACCGAACGCTGATCGCCCATTCGCTGGAAGATGATCAAGGCTTTGTGCTTGTGTTCGAGTGCCCTTCGCGGATTGCCGACGCAACGCCAGTATTCACCCCAGGTCTGTTCCGCCGCTCCGACGGTTTCATCCAGAAGTGGAGCTTGCCGAGCAATGAGCGGGATCTGCTCCAGCAAGGTCTTGGCCTTGGGGTTGTTTCGGCGCAGATTCAGCCAGGCGAGGTGGACCAGGCAACGCGCGTATTCGTTGCCGGCTCTTGCCGAGGCATTGCCGAGTGGGGTTTCCAACGCCCTTCTGAGCGACGCCGCGCCCTCTTCGTAGCACGCCATGGCGCGGTCTCGATCGCGACCTTCCAGAAAGCGGGCGATTGCAGCGTGGGCGATTCCGACATAGAGAGGGTCCCCAATCAGCTCGGCTCGTCGAAGTGCCTGATCCAGCGCTTCTCCCTCGCGGTCGATGGCATGCCGAAGGTGCCACAGTTGGGCCCAACACAGCGAGAGCTCGACCTGCTGGATGGGCGTCAGTTGGTCCGCTGCTGTCAGCATGGCCAGCATGGCATCCGTTTCCTGGGTGCCGGCGGCCTCGGTGCTGAAGCGTCTCAACGCTGTGAGGAGAGCCTCCATCTCCCCGACTTGCCAGAGATGCCATAGGCCGTCACTCACGGCTCCGGACAGCAATGCCGATTCAGCTTGGTGGGCGTGCCAAGTGCTCCAGTCGCGGCCCGTCGTCGTCTCATGGCGAACCCATGCCTCGGTGGCTTGCCTGAGGCTCAACAGTTGCTCGCCCGTTGGAGGCACAGCGAAGAGGTCGCACACCTGGCGCTTGGCCTTGTCGAGGTACCTGTAGACGGTGCTCGGACCGACGGCCCAAAGCCCGCACAGGTTTTCGATGGCCGCTTCCTGAGCGCTTCTGCGGTAGCGGGCCGGAAACGCCGGGATCGGCAACAACCCATGGTGAGTGGCCAACGCGAGCATCGGTCGCCAACTTGTGCTGTGCAGCCATGCGTTGTCGTCGATGGAGTCCAGCCCGAGTCTTCTATCGGGCCGCAGGCTGGTGATTCCCCAGGTCAAGAGTACGCCGCTGGCGGTCGGAATTCTTCTTGCCGCGGGCACGGCATCGCCCAGCGATCCGACGACGGCTGTGAACCAGGGTGACGACAGGGCTTGGCGAAGCCGCCGGTGTCGAGGGCTCAGCTCCACCATGGCGCCGCGCCGCATCGCATTGAGACCGGCGGTCAGCAGCGCGTCGACAGCTCGGCGGGAAACCAGGGTGCGGGGCGTTGGCATGGGAAACGTCAACTTAGGGGGTGTCGCATCGCAGCGTTCTGCGATCGTCTGAGCATCGTCTAGCGTAGCAGCGGTGCATCGGGGCAATCCTGCGTAGGGATGGAAGAGGCCGGCGCGTAAGGTGTCGCTACTTCGGCGCATGCCAGCGCTGCTACCCCTGTTTGCCTCAATCAACACAACTGGAGGACGCCCGTGCAACTCCCCATTCTTTCAAGAACTCTGGAAAAAACCGAGAGCGTCGTGCTCGCCGTCTATGCGCCCTTTGGCAGCGATGAGGTATTGAGCTCGTTCCCGGACGGTGCGACCGCCGCGGTGCAGGCGCACCCATTGGTATCTGCGCTCAAGGGCGTGGCGGCCGCGGGTACCCATGTACTGGCACTGATCGATCGAGTCGAGGACAACACTTGGCTGCTTGAAATCCCGGCAGGCCAGCCGGAAGCCGCCAAGATCGATTCGCGCTGGAAACAGGACATGAGCTCCGAGCGCACGCTGGCTGGGCTGATGGCCATGGCTCAACAGCGTTTCCCCAGATCGAGCCTGGTGTTGTCTATCGAGGGTCATGGTGCAGGCTATCTGCCTGATCTGGACCGCAGGCAACTCACTTGGCACAACGTGACCGAAGGCGGCAAGTTCGAGTGGCACTTTTCGGCCAGCGATTGTGCGCCCGTGCATTCGGACGGCAGTCCGGTGCTGCCAATGGGCTCGCCCACGCTGCYGATGGGAAGCCCGACGCTGCCCGTCAACCGCGCCTACATGTCCACCCGCCAACTCGGCGAGGCGCTGCGCATGGCGCGTGACCTGGGCGCGGCGCGCCCGGCGGTGATCCATTTCAACAACTGCTTCAACATGTCGGTCGAGGTGCTCCACACAGTGGCGCCCTACGCCGACTACGCCACCGGCTACTGCAACTACAACTTCTTCACCTCGGGCGAGTCGTATCCAGCGGTCTTCCAGCGGCTGCAGGCCGCTGGCAGCGCCACCGCCGAGCAACTGGCCACCTGGTTTGCCGAAGAAAACCACAAGGCGCTGCTGGCCAAGCCGCGGCACCCCACGGTGGCCGGCGTGGTGGCCTTGTCGCGCATGGCCGGTATTGCCGACGGGGTGGACCGCCTGTCCGACGCGCTGCTGAAGGCGTTGCAAGGCGCCACGCCGGCGGACCGCCCCATGGTGCTGGCGATGATCCGCCAGGCCATCCTGGACGCGCAGCAGTACGACTCCCAGCCGGGCTGGGACCTGGAGGCGCCCGATCAACTGACCGACTTGTGCAGCCTGGCGGCCATGCTGCAAAAGCTGGCGGTCGGTTTCCCGGCCGTCCAGAACGAAGCCGGCACGCTGGTCAAGCTGCTGAGCGGCATCAAGGCCTACGGCGACAACGACGTCCCCTGGCTGGACGAGACCGACAAGATCCGCTGGGATTTCCGGGCCGACACCTTGGCGATGAACATCTTCCTGCCCGATCCGCTGCGCGACGGGGTGTGGGATTGGCGCTCCAGCTACTACGTCGAGGTCAACCCCGACACGCCGGTGCAACGGGGAGTGATCGACTTCCTGACCAGCACGAACTGGGTCGACTTCTTGAAGGAATACCACCTCGACGTGCCGTTCAGGTCGTTCCATGTCGGCTCGATCCCGCCRTTGCCCGGCTTCAACCGCAAGGCCGAACCGGTGCCGGATGACCGCGGCGACCACTGCGGCACCCCACGCCGACCCTGGCCATTCGGCCCCATCGCCCGCCGCCTGCTGGCCCTGATCGCCCGCCACGGGGATCGAACCTAGGGGGGTGAAGACTCGGCATGTCCGGATGAATCGTCTGCGTTTCGTCTGACACACCAAGCCGATCGATCTGTGGCGTGCGTCGAAACGGGAAGCGTGACGCGGTGCAATGCACTCCATGCCGGAAGCGACAGAGGCCGGCAAGCCAAGCCTGGTGCCGGCATCGGCACCCCGAACAGCACAGGACAGGAAGGATTCCTCATGAATACGCTCGAAGACATGCTGCTTGCCGAACAAGCCCGTTGCCGCCAGCTGGCGCGCGAATACGCCGAGCTCGGCACCGCCTCCGCCTTTGCCCGCGCTTTGCTTGAAGACTGCCTGCGAGGCGCCGACGAGGCGGTGCAGAACCGCCACCTGATCGCGATGCAACGTGCGCTGGAGCGGCTGCTGCGCTTTCAGACGCTGAACCACCTGGCGATCCAGATCTCGCATGGTGCCCAACCGGCGCCGGCGCGCCGCGCCACGCCCCCGGTCCAGCACCGGCCGATGCTGCACATGCAGCAAGAGCAGTTCTTCACCTGGACGAGGGCGGCATGAATGCCTCGTTCGCTGCCGCCGAAATGGCGGTCTGGGTGCCTGACGACTTGCCCAGCCTGGAGGCTGTAGCCAGCCAGCCGGAAAAAGCCCTGGCCACGCTGGACCGGCAGGGCCTGCACATGAGTGGCACGGTGCTTGCCGTCGCGTTGCTGTCGTCGTTGGCCGCGACCGTGCTGTCCGTTTTCGGAACCATTTGATCGACGCTGTCAGTGGAGGATTGACCGGGGCGGCCAAGCGATTGCTTGGCCGCCCCGAGTTCATTGGGGCTCCCTACAATCCGCAGCCTCTCCTCTTGGATCGAGCCACTGCCATGCCCGTCAACCTGACCGCCCCCGACCCCGCGCAACTGGCCCCCGTGGCCGGTGTGAGCCTTGGCATCGCTGAAGCGGGCATCCGCAAGGCCAACCGCAAGGACCTGGTGGTGGTCAGCCTGGCCGAAGGCTCGGCGGTCGCCGGGGTCTTCACGCTGAACCGTTTTTGTGCCGCGCCAGTTCAGATCTGCCAAGAGCACCTGGCGGCTGGCACGGGCATCCGCGCGATCCTCGTCAACACTGGCAATGCCAACGCCGGCACCGGGGCCGACGGCCTGGCGCGGGCGCGCCGCAGTTGCGCTGCCCTGGCCATGCAGCTGGGCGTCAAGCCCGAACAGGTGCTGCCGTTTTCGACCGGCGTGATCATGGAGACGCTGCCGGTCGAGCGCATCGAAGCGGGTCTGCCGGCCGCGTTGGCCGACCGTTCGCCTGGGAACTGGGCCCGCGCCGCGCAGGGCATCATGACCACCGACACGCTGCCCAAGGCCGCGTCGCGCACGCTGACCATCGGCGGCCGCGAGGTGCACGTGACCGGCATCTCCAAGGGCGCCGGCATGATCAAGCCGAACATGGCGACGATGCTGGGCTTCGTTGCCACCGACGCGGCGATCGACCCAGCGCTGCTGCAGCCGCTGGTGAAGGCCGCTGCCGACGCATCGTTCAACCGCATCACGATCGATGGCGATACGTCGACCAACGATTCGTTCGTGCTGATCGCGACCGGCCAAGCCGGCCACGCCCGCATCAACTCCCTGAACAGCGACGAGGGCCAGGCGCTGCAAGCTGCGGTGCTCGACGTGTCGCGCCAGCTGGCCCAGGCCATCGTGCGCGACGGCGAGGGCGCGACCAAGTTCATCAGCGTGCAGATCGATGGCGGCCGCGATGAAGCCGAATGCAGGCAGGTCGCGTATGCCATCGCCCATTCGCCGCTGGTCAAGACCGCTTTCTTCGCCAGCGACCCGAACCTCGGCCGCATCCTGGCCGCGGTGGGTTATGCCGGCATCGGCGACCTCGACCAGAGCCTGATCGACCTCTTCCTCGACGACGTGCACGTGGCCCGCCAGGGCGGCCGGCACCCGGCCTATCGCGAGGAAGACGGCCAGCGGGTGATGAAGCAATCTGAAATCACCGTGCGGGTCGACCTGCACCGCGGCGAGGCCAGCTCGACGGTGTGGACCTGCGACCTCTCGCACGACTACGTCAGCATCAACGCCGACTACCGGTCTTGATGGGCCCGCGTGGCACTACGCAACCACGCATAAGCACATTCGGTGCACTGCCGCTACAGTCGGCTCTCTTCACGCTAGGAGAGAGCCCATGACCCGTCGTTTTCGTCTGCTCACGCTCGGCCTGTTGGCTGCATTTGCCCCTCTCGTTCACGCCGACCAGGTGGCCGATATCAAGGCCAAGGGTGAGTTGGTCTGTGGCGTGCTCGGCACCGACGACCCGTTCAGCTTCGTCGACCCGAAATCGCGCGAGATCGTCGGCTACGACGTTGACCTGTGCAACGCAGTGGCCAAGAAGCTGGGCGTCAAGACCAGCCTGAAGCAACTCGCCGTGGCCGCCCGTGTGCCCGAGCTGCAGCAAGGTCGCGTCGACATCCTTGCTGCGTCCCTCACGCACAACAAAGAGCGCGAGGCTCTGATCGACTTCTCGTTGTCGACTTTCATCACTGGCCAGAAGGTCATGACGAAGAAGACCAGCGGCATCCAGCAGCCGGCCCAGCTCACTGGCCAGAAGGTGCTGACGGTCAAGGGCTCGACGATGGAACAGAACATCAAGAAGCTCGTGCCCGGCGCCGAAATCGTCTCGTTCGACAACAGCCCGCAGGCCTTCCTGGCTCTGCAGCAGGGCAAGGGTGTCGCCTATGTCAACGACGAAACTTCGTTGATCGACGACTTCAGCAAGCTGGGCCCGGCGCAGAAGGACTACGTGATCCTGCCGACCAGCATCAGCACCGAGCACCTGGCGCTGGGCCTGAAGAAGGGCGAGGCCGGCATGAAGACGCTGGTCGACGGCGTGCTGCGCGACATGGAAAAGTCCGGCGACGCGGAAAAGCTGTTCCTGAAGTGGCTCGGGCCGGAAACGAAGATGAAGTTCCCGGCGCGGCCGTTCAAGTTCGAGACCGACAAGATCGAGTGACGTGCACCAGGCTCCCTTGCATTTGACGGTGGCGCGGAACGCCGCCGCGATTCAAGTCGTTTGCGCGGATCCGGCTTTGCCGGTCCGCTGCAAAAGCCCCCTCGGGGGGCAGCGACCGGGAGGGAGCGTGGGGGTTGTCTGACTTCGATCTGCACCTGCTGACTGCAGGGCCCTATCACGAGCAGTTGGTCGCCGGTTTTTGGCTGTCGATCAAGCTCGCCGTCGGCACGCTGGTGCTGGCGATGCCGCTGGCATTGCTGGTGGCGCTGCTGCGCATGACACCGTCGCGGTTGCTCAACGGCATCGGCTTCACTTTTGTCGAAGCGATCCGCAACGTGCCGCTGTTGGCGCACATCCTGTTCTGGTATTTCGGAGCGCCTGAGTTGTTGCCCGAGGGGCTCAAGCTGTGGCTATACCGCGGCAACATCGAGGTCGCCGCCGCGGTGATCGCGCTGACGCTGTACACCGCGGCCTACATGTCAGAAGACATTCGCAGCGGTGTGCGCAGCGTGCCGAAAGAGCAGCTGGAAGCGGCGCGAGCGCTCGGCTTCAACTTCCTCACCAGCATGCGCCTGGTCGTGTTGCCACAGGCACTGCGCATCACCGTGCCACCGCTGATCTCGCAAGGCTTGAGCCTGTGGAAGAACACCAGCATGGCGATGGTGGTGGGCGTGGCCGAAATGCTCTACCAAGCTCAGCAGGTCGAGAGCGCCACCTTCCGTAGCTTCGAGGCTTTTGCCTTCGCGACCGCGGGCTACCTTGGCGTGTCGCTGGTGATCACCGGCATCGCGGTGCTGTACGAACACCGTGTTCGTGGTGCGGCGGGGCATTGAGATGAAGCCTCAACGCATCTTGATGCTCGGTGATCTACGCGGGGTGATGAATCGTTGCGTGTTGCTTGCCAAGGTTGCGCGAGGCCGCCGGCTTGGGGCACGTTTTCCGGCCTGGCTCGCGGGGAGCCGGGGTGCGCTTGCCGAGGTGTCTCGGTCGACACCGTGTTCTCGTGCACCGGTGGGGGCGACCGCGAATGAAGGCCTGCAAACGCACCCCAAGCCACCGGCCAGGGCACCACGGATAGTAGGCAACGGCGTGCCATGCCGCGGACGGTGCCTGCAGGGTGGCGGTGGTGWCYCCGGGCGCCGGMCCTCATTCGCGGTCGCCCCAACGAATCCCWGSCACCACGGTGTTGATGGAGATGTGCAACATCGGCTGCCGACAGTGGCCCGCGAGCGGCCGGCGAACGGGGGCACCGCCGCCACCCTGCCGCCACAACCGATGCGGGCCCGGTCATCAACGGACTCGGTGACAGGCGTCCCCACGCGCCAACTGAAGACAGGCTGTCCCATGGCGCGGCGGAGCCACTGAAATGCTCGAGTTGATCCAGGACTATTGGGTCTACTTCCTGATCGGGCAGTATCCGAACGGCCCGTTGGGCGGTCTCGCGTTGACGCTGCTACTCGCATCGCTCGGGCTGCTGCTGGCGTTCCCGATCGGCCTCGCGATGGCATTGGCTCGCGTCAGCCCCTGGCGTGCGCTGCGCTGGCCGGCGATGGCGGTGATCTACGTCGTGCGCGGCACACCGCTGCTGATGGTGGTGTTCTGGGCCTACTTCCTGATCCCGAGCCTCACGGGGGTCAAGACCAGCCAGTTCACGACCATGCTCGCGGCGCTGGTCGTGTTCGATGGTGCCTACCTCGCCGAGATCATGCGTGCCGGTATCCAGGGCTTGCCGAAAGGGCAGATGGAGAGCGCGCGCTCCTGCGGCTTGAGCTGGTTGCAGGCCATGCGCTTCGTGGTCTTGCCGCAGGCGCTGCGCCACATGCTGCCGTCGCTGATCAACCAGTTCGTCTCGACGATCAAGGAGACCTCGCTTGGCTACGTCGTCAGCCTGTCCGAGGTGTCTTTCATCGCGTCGCAGATCAGTGCCCAGGTGTTGACCCGGCCGGCCGAGATCTATGGCCTGCTCGCGTTGACCTATTTCATTCTCTGCTTCGGGCTGTCGCGCTGGGCCTTCTGGCTCGAGCGCCGTTTGGCCCGGCGCGACCCGACCGTTCCCGCTGTGACACCGCCATGATCAAGCTCGAAGCCGTCAACAAATGGTTCGGCGACTACCAAGCACTGGTCGACATCAATGAATCAGTCGCCAAGGGCGAGGTGGTCGTGGTCTGCGGGCCGTCGGGGTCCGGCAAGTCGACGTTGATCCGCACGTTGAACCGCCTGGAGCCGATCCAGTCCGGCCGCATCACGATCGATGGGCAAGACATCCATGCGCCGGGGCTCGACATCAACGAATTCCGCTCGCACATCGGCTTCGTCTTCCAGCAGTTCAACCTGTTTCCGCACCTGAGTGCGCTGGGCAACTGCACGCTGGCGCCGATCCAGATCCGCAAGCTGAAGCCGGCCGAGGCGCRCGAGCGTGCGATGGCGCTGCTGGACCGCGTGGGCCTGGCGCACAAGGCGAATGCGATGCCGTCAGAGCTGTCGGGTGGTCAACAGCAGCGCGTGGCGATTGCACGCGCGCTGGCGATGCAGCCGCCGCTGATGCTGTTCGACGAGCCGACCAGCGCGCTCGACCCCGAGATGGTCGGCGAGGTGCTGCTGGTGATGCGCGACCTGGCGCGAGATGGCATGACCATGGTCTGCGTGACCCACGAGATGGGCTTTGCACGCGAGGTGGCCGACCATGTGCTGTTCATGGACGCCGGCAAGGTGCTTGAACGAGCGACCCCCGACGACTTCTTCAACCGGCCGCAGCACCCGCGGGCCCAGCAGTTTCTCGCCGACATCCGCTCGCCGTTCGACGCGCAGCGCTGATCGGCGAGGGCTGCCGTTTCAGTTCGGCCCGTCGTCGGTGAGGCTGAAGGCGCTCGACCCGGAGCCTTCGTTCTTCGAACGGCCGGAGTTGGTGATCGCTCGGGGCGCTTCAGCCAGGTCCATCTCGCCGCGGAACTCGATCTTGCCGCGCAGGCGGGCGCGGGGGTGGATGTCCAGCAGCGCGTCGTAGACCGCGTCGCCCAGCAGCGTGGCCGAGCCGGTGATCTCCAGCGTCTTGCGGGCGATCACAGTGCCGCGCACCTTGCCTTCGATCAGCACATGGTCGGCCTCGATCGTGCTGCCTTCGACGACACCGGTAGCACCGATGTGCACCGTGCCGCCGGTTTCGAGCCGGATGTCGCCTTTGAGCCAGCCGTCGACCTTCAAGCCGAGGTCGACCTTGGCGCTGAAAGTGCCTTCGAACTGAGCGCCTTCGGCGATCAGGCTGGTGATGCCGTTCAGCTGCTCGGCGGGCACCAGGCGGGCCGGTGCGCGATGGGTGTCTTGGCCGTTCACTTCAGAGGTCTCCCGAGGTGGTGCTGGCGCCGGGCGCAGCGGAGGACGGCGATTGTGCCTGAGGGCTTACGACCGGTGCGAGCCGGTTCGCAATCGCTTGCAGATAGGGTGGAAGCTTCGCTTGCCATTGCGGTGGCAAGGGGTGGTCCCGCAGCCAGAGCACCCAAGCCAACTCGGCCAGCAGCACCAGCGGCAGGGTGAACAACAGCAGCTTGTAGAAGACCCAGGTCACCCAGCGGCGGCGTACGCGCTGGCGCGCCACTTGCGCGTTGCGCGCAGCCGAACGCTCCAGCGCGGCGCGGCGCAGTTCGTCGCTGGTGGCGACCCGCGGTTCAGCGCTCGCGGCGACGCTTGTCTCAGGAATGACCGGACTTGGCGACATCGCCCTCGGGGCGCACGCGCTCCAACTGGGCGTTGAGGTCGGCGCCGTTGACCTGCAGGTGGGTGTAGCGGATGCGGCCCGACACACTGGCCGTGTCGTGCAGCGACACGCGACCGCCGCCGGCGTCGAGCGTGCCGACAGTTTGGCCCAGCACAGAGATGTTGCGGGCGCGGATGTCGCCCACCACGGTGCCGGTCTGGGTGATGGTCACGTGGCCGCTCCCGCTGCCTTGCAGCTCGATGTCGCCTTGCACTTCGCCGGACACGGTGAGCGAGCCGTCGATGCGGGCCGAGCCGATGAATGACAGGCCCTGGCCCAGCGTCGAGACGTTGGCACTGCCTCGGCCCTCCGCGGCGATTGCCTGCACGGTCGGCAGCAGCGTCGGCAAGTGGCGCGTTTCCGGCATGGCCTGGCCCATGGCGACCTGCGGCACGTCGGGCGTGGGGGGCGATGCGGGTGGTGAGTGGGGGGATGGGGCGGCCGGGCTGCTGCCTTCGCCGTCGACCGGTGCGAGAGAGTCGTCGTTGTCCATGGGCAGGCGTCGCGTTGAGGGTGGTGCGAAAGGGGCCACAAGGGGGCCCGCGGCCGCGGGCTCAGCCGCCGTGCAGTACCGGCAGCGACTGCGCGTTGCGCAAGGTCCTGAACGGCCCCTGGAGGACCGCACCATCATACATGCGCAGTTTTGCCGCGATCAGCGTGCCGGTGCTCACGCCACTGCTGGCCACATAGGCCGTGCCTTGCACTTCGATCTCGGTCTGGTCGTCGACCTCGTCGTCGGTTTCGGTGGCCTCGCCCAGCTGGCCCAGCAGGTAAAGATCGCCCAGCACGCGAAAGCGCCCGATCAACCGCGCGTCGTGCCACACCACCAGCTTGCCGGCGATCTCGCCCACGCCTTGCAGGGTGCCCTGCAGCAGCAGGCCGCCCTTGAACAGGAAGTCGCCAGCCAGCACCGTGTCCGCGGCAATGCGGTTCACGATGTTCATCTTCACCGGGTCGATGACCAGCGTGTCCTGTGTCTTGTCCAGCAATCGGTGGCCCTCGGGTTGGCGTCAGTGCGCGAAGAAACGCTGGAAGATCCACCACAGCAGGGCCGACCACAGCGCCAGGATCGCCAGCAGCGACCCCACCAGCAGGCGCCGCCGGGCCTTCGCCAGCGCCAGCGTCGACACCGGCTTGCCCAGCCCCGCATCGCCCTGCAGCGGCGAGACCAGCCCGCGGGCGGCGTGGCCCAGCAGCTCGACCTGGCCTTCCAGCAGGTGCAGCTTCAGCCCGCGCGTGGGCTCGCGCCGCACACCCACGCTGGGGCCCATCTCGATGACGAACGGCTCGCCCACCACCTGCTCGGTGAAATAGCGGTCGAGCGTTTCGCGGTCCTGCATGTTGATGAAATTATCCGTGATCGAACCCCTGCGAACGAGGGACAACGAAAGCTCGGTGCTTGCGTGCCCCTCACCGGCGCTGCTAGGATGCGTGCACGCTTTTCGCGCACCCATGTAAGCCCTTCCGATGAAGCCCACCCTCGCCAACGTACGACGTTGCTCCGGTCACCGACCGGCGGCATTCGTTGCCATGGCGGGAGGCATCCCGCGCTAGCGGTCTCTCGGCTTCCGCGCCCCTTGTAATGGGCGCTCCGCCGGGTCTCCTCGGCGGAAGAATCGGAAACACGGCCCTTCCTCTTTCGTCGCTTTCCTCGTCACGGCCTGGCCTTACCCGGGCAGGCGTGATTCGTGGCCGAGAAAGAAGAAACGACCCATGAGGTCATTGATCCAAAACTTGGCAAGCCGGTTCAGGCTTGCACCCAACGACCTGCTGCGTGACGCCGTCTACCGGCGCCTGTGGACGTCGATCCTGATCAGCTCGTTGGGCGGCCAGGTCACGATGCTGGCGTTGCCGCTGACCGCTGCGGTGCTGCTGCAGGCCACCCCGACGCAGATGGGCTTGCTGACGGCGATGGAGATCGCGCCGTTCATCCTGTTCTCGCTGCCCGGCGGCGTGTGGCTGGACCGGGTGCGCAAGCTGCCGGTCTACATCGCCGGCGAAACGCTGCTGGCGTTCGCCGTGGCCAGTGTGCCGCTGGCCTGGTGGTTCGGTTGGCTGGCCATGCCTTGGCTCTACGCCGTGGCCTTTTTCATCGGCACGGTGTTCACGGTCGCCGGCTCGGCCGCCCAGGTGGTGTTGACGCAGGTCGTCTCGCGCGATCGGCTGGTCGAAGCGCATGCGAAGAACTCGCTGGCGAGTTCGGGTGCCGAAGTGGCCGGCCCGGGTGTGGCGGGCGCCTTGATCCGCTTGCTGGGCGCACCGGTGGCGCTGTTGGTCGACGCTTGTGCCTTGCTGAGCTCGGCGTTGATCCTGCGCGGCATCCACGTCGAAGAAAAGCGTGAAGCCGGGGGGCAGGGCGGCACGGCGTTCTGGGCTGACCTGATGGCGGGCCTGCGTTTCGTGGTGCACCAGCGGCTGTTGGTCGCGCTGGCCACCTGCGTGGGCACGTTGCAGCTGTGCCACCACGCGGCGCTGGTCGTGCAGATCCTGTTTGCCACCCGCACGCTGGGCATGAGCGAGCAAGCCGTCGGCTTGAGCTACGTGGGCCTGGGGGTCGGCACGGTGGCGGCCAGTCTGCTGGTCGACCGGATCAGCCGTCGCGTGGGGCCGGGCCCGTGCCTGGTGTTGGGTTTTGCGATCACCGGCAGCGGATGGGCCTTGTTGTCGATGGCCCCGGTCGGCCCCTGGGGCGTGGCGGCGTTCGTCGTCATGCTGGGCCTGTTCGGCTTGGGCGCAGTGATGGTGTTCATCAACTTCCTGGCCCTGCGCCAGGCGGTGACGCCGGAGCCGCTGCTGGGCCGCATGACCAGCACGATGCGCTGGCTGACGCTGCTGCCGGCCGGCCCGGGTGCTTTGTTGGGCGGCTGGCTGGGTGAGCACATCGGATTGCGGGCGGCGCTGGCCTTCTCGGGCGTGACCGCCATGCTGCTGGCCGTGTGCGCCTGGCAGTGGGCCACGATCCGCGGTGTCCGCAGCCTGCCGAAGACGACCCAGGTGCGCGGCACCGAAGCCCTGGCCGAGGGCACGACCTGAAACGAAGCGGCCGGCAAGTCACCTTGCCGGCCGCTTTCCTTTGGTGAACCGCCGGCCGTCAGTTCGAAGGCGGGCTGAGGCGGAACAAGGTGCCGTAGTCACCCGTGCCGCCGGTGACGTCGGTGCCGTAGAGGCGACCGTCGGGCCCGAAACGCAGCGCGCCCAGCGGCGTGGCGCCGGCTGCTCCTTTTTCATTGAAGCGGTGGATCACCGTCAGGCGGCCGGCCTTGGTCATGCGGAACACCGTGCCGTAGCTCTGCGGTGCCGCACCGCCTTCGAGCGTGGTGCCGTACAGCGCACCATCCGGCCCTTCGACCAGCGCCCCTTCGGGGTAGGCGCCGTCGTTGTCGCCGCCAGCGAAATGGTGTAGCACCGAGTAGTTGCCGCTGCTGTCGAGCCGGAACACCACGCCGCGCTCGAAGGCGCCGCCGGCCGTGGCGCAGCCGTAGAAATGGCCGTCGCTGGCGCGAAGAAGTGGCGCCCGCAGGCTGTCGCCCTCCCATTGGCCATCGAGCGACTTCAGCACCTCGAAGCCGCTGCCGTCGATGCCGACGCGGAACAAGGTGCCGTGCTTCTTCGGCCCGTTGTACGGGTTGCTGCCGTACAGGAGGCCGTCTGTACCGAACACGAGGGCGGACTGCGAGCCGCGGCCATCCAACTCGGGCTTGAAACGGTACAGCTCTTTCAGCTTGCCTCCGGGCCGGCTGTCGTAGCGGTACACCGATTCGTCGGTGGTGCCGTAGAAGCGGCCTGGCCGGCCTTCGACCAAGGCACCGCTGGGCATCAACAGGCCGAGTGCCGAGTCGAAGTCGGCGTGTACCGTCATGCTGCCGTCCGGCGCCAGCGTGTAGATCGTGCCGGCCAAGGCCCGGCCGCCGAACGCGCTGGTGCCCCACAGCGCGCCGTCGCGCCCGACGATCAGGCCCGACTGCGGTGAGGCCGGCTTGCTGGTGGCGTATTCGAGGTGCTGCAGCACGGCGAAGCTGCTATCGCTGGGCGACCAGCGGTAGAGCGTGCCGAGCCCGCCTTCACCGCCGGAGGCGTGTGCACCGTACAGCAGGCCGGCGGGGCCGAATACGACACTGCCGACCGAGCCGTTGCCTTCATTGAACGAGAAGCCGTGCAGCACTTCCAATGTCCATTTGCCCGCGGCGTGGGCGAACGACGGCATGCCCAGCAGCAGGCTGCCGCCGGTGGCGGCCAAGCCGAAGAGCGCACGACGGCGACTGACGGACGAAGGTTGAAATTGCATGGGGGTCTCCTGGGATTGAGTTGATGTGGCGCGGATGCTCGATCCGTCGCCAGTTCCCTCACATCCCTAGTTAGCACGCAACCTTTTGCGCGTTAGGTGGCACGCGCGATCGTTCGCTGCGGCAAACGCCCACGAGCGCGTCGCAGCGCTATTGCGGCGCGAACGCGTCGACAGCGTCGGTGATGATCCCGTCGATGCCCATCGCCAGCAGCTGTTGCGCTGGCGCCGGGTCGTTCACCGTGTAGACCAGTGCGCGCAGGCCGCAACTGTGCAGGTGTTGCAACAGCGCGGCGTCCATCAGGTGGTAGTTGGTGATCGCGGCGACGCAGCCCAGCTGCTGGGCCACCGTGACCCAGTTGGGCCAATGGGTGTCGACCAGCAGCGCGCGCGCCAGCTCGGGCGCCGCTTGCTTGGCGCCCACCAAAGCCTCAGGGCGGAACGACGACAACAGCGGCGGCATTGGGTCGCCGGCCCACAGGCGCTGCACCTCAGCCGCCACCAGGCGGCCCGTGCGCTCTTCGTCGCCCTTGGTCGGTTTGATCTCCAGGTCCAGCCAATAACGGTTGCGGCGCAAGAAGGCGGCCAGCGCCTGCAGGCTGGTGATCGGTTCACCGGCATAGGCGCGGCTGTGCCATCCGCCGGCGTCAAGCCGCGACAGCTCGCTCCACCGCCAGTCGGCCGCGCGGCCGCGCTGATTGGTTGTGCGATCAAGCGTGCCATCGTGCAGCAGGAAGGGAACATCGTCTGCAGACAGCTTCACATCGCATTCGAATGCGCGGTAGCCGTAGTGAGCACCCAGCCGGAACGCGGCCAGCGTGTTCTCGGGCGCCAGCTTGCCGGCGCCGCGGTGGGCAATCCAGCGCGGGAAGGGCCAGTCGGGCAGGGCGGATGGTGCGGGCGTGGTGGGAGCAGCGGGCGCAGACATGCCTTCAGCTTGCCACACGACGACCGGTGCTGCTGTCGAACCAATGCAAGTGCTCGGGCGTGGCGGCCAGCATMAGCTGTTCGCCAACACGCGGGGCGGCTTCGGTGCTGGCGATGCGCAGTGTGAAGCCAGCACCGCCGAGCTTGCCATGTACCAAGCGCTCGGCGCCCAACATCTCGACCATTTCGACCTGTAGCGGCCAACCGCCTTGGGTGTGTGGCTCGGCGTGTTCCGGCCGCAGGCCCATCGTCACCAGGCCGTTGCGCGGCGCGCTGGGTGGCAGCGGCAGCAGTGTGTCGCCGAGCTTGAAGCCTGCGGCCGTCGCTTCACCCGGCAACAAATTCATCGGCGGTGAGCCGATGAAGCTGGCGACGAAGGTGGTGGCAGGCCGTGCGTAGACCTCTTCCGGCGTGCCGATCTGCTCCATCACGCCGGCGTTCATCACGATCATGCGTTGCGCCAAGGTCATCGCCTCGACCTGGTCGTGGGTGACGAAGAGCGAGGTGACCTTCAGTTCGGCGTGCAGCTTCTGGATCTCCAGCCGGGTTTGCGCGCGCAGTTTGGCGTCGAGGTTGGACAGCGGCTCGTCGAACAGGAAGACCTGCGGCTGCCGCACGATCGCGCGGCCCATCGCCACCCGTTGGCGCTGGCCGCCGGACAGCTGGCGCGGTTTGCGCTCCAGCAGGTGCGAGAGCTCGAGGATGCGCGCCGCCTTCTTGACCCGCTCGTCGATCTCGGCCTTCGGGCGCTTGGCGATCTTCAGCCCGTAGGCCATGTTGTCGTACACGCTCATGTGCGGGTACAGCGCGTAGTTTTGGAACACCATCGCGATGTCGCGCTCGGCGGGTTCCAGCTCGTTCACCACCCGCGGGCCGATCGCGATCTCGCCGCCGGAGATCTCCTCCAGCCCTGCCACCATGCGCAGCAGCGTGCTCTTGCCGCAGCCGGAGGGGCCGACGATGACGATGAACTCGCCGTCGGCGATCTCGGCGTTGACGCCGTGGATCACCTTGTTGGCGCCGGCGCCCTTGCCGTAGTGTTTTTCGACCTGTCTGAGGGAAATGCTTGCCATGCTATTTCTCGGAATCGACCAGGCCCTTGACGAACCATTTCTGCATCAGGATCACCACCAAGGCCGGCGGCAGCATCGCGAGGATCGCGGTCGCCATCACGACGTTCCACTCGACGTACACCTCGCCGAAGATCGCGCGTTTGATGCCCAGCACCACCGGGTACATGTCTTCGCTGGTGGTCACCAGCAGCGGCCAGAGGTACTGGTTCCAGCCGTAGATGAACTGGATCACGAACAGCGCGGCGATCGAGGTGCGCGACATCGGCACCAGCACGTCCTTGAAGAAGCGCATCGGGCCGGCGCCGTCGATGCGTGCGGCCTCGACCAGCTCGTCCGGCACCGTGAGGAAGAACTGGCGGAACAAGAAGGTGGCCGTGGCCGACGCGATCAGCGGCACCGTCAGCCCGGCATAGGTGTTGAGCATGCCGAGGTCGGACACCACCGCGTAGGTCGGCGAAATTCGCACCTCCACCGGCAGCATCAGCGTGACGAAGATCATCCAGAACACCAGGCCGCGGAACGGAAAGCGGAAGTAGACGATCGCAAAGGCCGACAGCAGCGAGATCGCAATCTTGCCGATGGCAATCGTCAGCGCGCAGACCAGGCTGACCCACAGCATCGGCGCCACCGGCGCGATCGTCGCGCCGCCACTGGTCTTGCCGCCGAACAGCGCCAGCCGATAGGTCTCGATGAAGTTGCCGCCGGGCAGCAGGGAGAGCGGGTGGCTGCCGGTGATCTGCTCGGCCGTCTGCGTCGAGCCGACCAGCGCGATATAGACCGGGAACACGACGATCAGCACGCCCAGTATCAGCACCAGGTGCGACAGCAGCGTGAGACCAGGACGGCGTTCAACCATGGTGTCGGCGCATCAGTACTGCACCCGTTTTTCGACGAAGCGGAACTGCACGATCGTCAAGGCGACGACGATCAGCATGAGCACCACCGACTGCGCGGCCGAGCCACCCATGTCCAGCGCCTTGAAGCCGTCGTAGTAGACCTTGTAGACGAGGATCGCGGTGTCCTTGCCCGGGCCGCCGTGGGTGGCGGCGTCGACGATCGCGAAGGTGTCGAAGAAGGCGTAGACGATGTTGATCACCAGCAGGAAAAAGGTGGTCGGCGACAGCAGCGGGAAGACGATGGTCCAGAAGCGCTGCCAGGGCGTGGCGCCGTCTATCGTCGCCGCCTCGACCAGCGACGGCGGGATCGACTGCAACCCGGCGAGGAAGAACAAGAAGTTGTACGAGATCTGCTTCCACACCGCGGCCATCACGATCAGCGCCATCGCGTGGGTCGGGTTCAGCAGATGGTCCCACTGGATGCCCACACTTTGCAGCGCATAGGCCAGCACGCCGTAGGGCGACGCGAACATCATCAGCCACAACACGGCGGCCACCACCGGGGCCACCGCGTAGGGCCAGATCAGCAGCGTCTTGTAGATCATCGCGCCACGCACCACCCGGTTGGCCATCACGGCGAGCACCAGCGCGATGCCCAGGCCGCTCGTGGCCACCAGCAGCGAGAACACCGCGGTGGTCTTGAACGATTCGAGGTAGCTGCTGTCGTTCCACAGGCGCTGGAAGTTCTCGGCCCCGACGTATTCGACCGAAGTGCCGAACGCGTCCTGTTGCAGCACGCTCTGGTACAGCGCCTGCGCAGCGGGCCAAAAGAAGAACACCAGCACGATCGCCATTTGCGGGGCGATCAGCAGCCAGGGCAGCCAGCGGGAACGAAAGCGGACGCGTTTTTCCATCGACCTCTCAACAAGTGGCAACAAGAGGCCGGCCGCGCCACGATGCGCGCGTGCCGACCCAGTCGCCTGACAGCCTTACATCTTGGCTGATTTTTCGAAGCGTTCCAGCTGCTCGTTGCCGCGGCTGATCGCGGCGTCGATGGCTTCCTTGGCTGTCTTCTTGCCCGACCACACGCCTTCCATTTCCTCGTCGATGATGGTGCGGATCTGCACGAAGTTGCCCAGACGCACGCCACGCGACTTGTCGGTCGTCTTGCGGATCATCTGCGTCACCGCCACGTTGGTACCCGGGTTCTCTTTGTAGAAGCCCGACTTGTCGGTCAGCTCGAACGAGGCCTTGGTGACCGGCAGGTAGCCGGTGCGCTGGTGGCTCTTGGCCGCCACCTCGGGCTGCGACAGGTAGCTGAAGAAGGCCGCCACGGCCTTGTACTCGGCTGGCTTCTTGCCCGACATCGTCCAGAGGCTGGCGCCGCCGATGATGGTGTTCTGCGGCGCGCCGGGCACGTCGGGGTAGTAGGGCAGGGTGCCGATGCCGGCGGCGAACTTGCCGTTGCGCTTGATGTTGCCGTACAGCGCCGAAGAGCCGGTCATCATCGCGCACTCGCCCGAGACGAAGACCGCGTCTGCCGCGTTGCCGCGGCCCTTGTAGACGAACAGGCCCTGCTTGGCCATGTTGGCCAGGTTCTCGATGTGGCGCAGGTGCAGCGGCGTGTTGAACGCCAACCGTGTGTCCAGACCACCGAAGCCGTTGTTCTTGGTCGAGAACAAGGTGTTGTGCCAGGCCGAGAAAGTCTCCAGCTGGGTCCAGCTGACCCAGCTGGTCGTGAACGGGCACTTGTGGCCACTGGCCTTGAGCTTGGCCGCAGCCAGCGCCACCTCGGGCCAGGTGGTGGGCGGCTTTTCCGGGTCCAGCCCGGCGGCCTTGAACGCGTCCTTGTTGTAGTGGAAGACCGGCGTCGAGCTGTTGAACGGGAAGCTCAGCATCTGGCCGTTCGGCGCGGTGTAGTAGCCGGCCACTGCGGACACGTAGGCGTCCTGGTCGAACTTCTGGCCGCCTTCTTTCATCACCTCGGCCACCGGCTTGATCGCGCCTTTGCTGGCCATCATCGTCGCGGTGCCGACCTCGAACACCTGCAGGATGTGGGGCGCGTTGCCGGCGCGGTAGGCGGCGATCGCGGCGGTCATCGACTCGTCGTAGCTGCCCTTGAAGGTCGGCGTGACCTTGTAGTCCTTCTGGCTGGCGTTGAAATCCTTGGCCAGGTCGTTGACCCATTCGCCCAGCGCGCCGCCCATCGAGTGCCACCACTGCACCTCGACCTGCGCCTGCGCCGGCATGGCGGCGAACAGGGCCGACAAACCGATGGCCAGCGTGACTTGCCTCAATTGCATGACGTCTCCTTGATGTGGGGTGTCAGGCGTAAAACGCGCCTGAACGAAAACAAACGGCGGACAAACGCGCGAGTTTTTCAGCGCTTTGTGACAGTTGCGTTTTGTGGCATGCCGGCAGGCGCGCCAACATGGGGGAATACCCCGGACGCCTCGCGTCGCTTTCTTGCCCCACGTCGTGTAGACGCACACCTCTGCCCGTCAAAGATGAGGGAATGGTGCACTGCGGTAGGATCCGACCTCACGTGCCCCCGACAGGCGACCGCGTGGCCTGTTGTGCCAGCCCCGCGTGCCGCGCCTGCACGCCCATGAACGCACCTCTGCCCGCCGCCACTTTCCAGCCGAGCAACCACGAGGGCGTTGACTCATCCTCCGCGCCGCGGCTGCGCGAGATTCCCTACAACTACACCTCGCTGTCCGACCGCGAGATCGTGCTGCGCTTGCTGGGCGAGCGCCCTTGGGCGATCCTCGACCGGCTGCGCGAAGAGCGCCGCACCGGCCGCTCGGCCCGCATGCTGTACGAGGTGCTCGGCGACATCTGGGTCGTCCAGCGCAACCCGTACCTCGAAGACGACCTGCTGGACAACCCGAAGCGCCGCGGCCTGCTGATTGCCGCACTGCAGCACCGGTTGGCCGAGGTCGAGAAGCGCCGTACGCCGGCCGACGACGCTGAGCGCGACGCCCATGTCGGCGAGCTGTTGACCGCGGCCCGCGCAGCGGTCGAGCGTTTTGCCAAGCGTTTTTCCGAGGTGTGGGACCTGCGCCAGCGCACTCGCAAGGTGCTGGGCAAGCACACCGCGAAAGACAACATCAAGTTCGACGGCCTGTCGCGCGTGTCGCACGTGACCGACGCGACCGACTGGCGTGTCGAGTACCCGTTCGTMGTGCTGACGCCCGACACCGAGGTCGAGATGGCCGGCCTGGTCAAGGCCTGCATCGAGCTCGACCTGACGATCATTCCGCGTGGCGGTGGCACCGGCTACACCGGCGGGGCCGTGCCGCTGACCTGGAAGAGCGCGGTCATCAACACCGAGAAGCTCGAGGCGATGACCGAGGTCGAGATGGTTGCACTGCCGGGCGTCGAGAAACCGGTGGCGACGATCTGGACCGAGGCCGGCGTCGTCACCCAGCGCGTGGCCGATGCCGCTGAACGTGGCGGCCATGTGTTCGCGGTCGACCCGACCTCGGCCGAGGCCAGCTGCGTGGGCGGCAACGTCGCGATGAACGCCGGCGGCAAGAAGGCCGTGCTGTGGGGCACCGCGCTTGACAACCTGGCCAGCTGGCGCATGGTGACGCCGCAAGCGACCTGGCTCGAGGTCATCCGCCTGAACCACAACCTCGGCAAGATCCATGACGTCGAGACGGCCAGTTTCGAGCTGCGCCACTATGACGCCACGGGCAAGAAGCTGGAGCGCACCGAGCGGCTGGACATCCCGGGCCGTGTCTTCCGCAAGGAAGGGCTGGGCAAGGACGTCACCGACAAATTCCTCGCTGGCCTGCCGGGCATCCAGAAAGAGGGCTGCGACGGGCTGATCACCTCGGCGCGCTGGGTCGTGCACCGCATGCCGGCGCACGTGCGCACGGTCTGCCTCGAATTCTTCGGCAACCCGAAGGACTGCGTGCCGTCGATCGTCGAGATCAAGGACTTCATGTTCGAAGAGATGAAGCGCCCGGGCGGCGCCATCCTCGCCGGGCTGGAGCACTTGGACGACCGGTACCTGAAGGCCGTGGGCTACGCGACCAAGAGCAAGCGCGCCGGCCTGCCAAAAATGGTGCTGGTCGGCGACATCGTCGGCGACGATGCCGATGCGGTGGCGCGCGCCACCAGCGAGGTGATCCGCCTGGCCAACGGCCGCTCGGGCGAAGGCTTCGTGGCCGTGTCGGCCGATGCGCGCAAGAAGTTCTGGCTCGACCGCAAGCGCACCGCGGCGATCAGCAAGCACACCAATGCCTTCAAGGTCAATGAAGACGTGGTGATCCCGCTCGAACGCATGGGCGAGTACACGCTGGGCATCGAGCGCATCAACATCGAGCTCAGCTTGCGCAACAAGCTGGCGCTGGTCGACAGGCTTGAGGCCTTCTTCGCCCAGGGCACTCTGCCGCTCGGCAAGACCGACGATGCCGGCGAGATCCCAAGCGCCGAGTTGCTGGAAGACCGCGTGCAGCAGGCACTGACGCTGCTGCGCGAGGTGCGTGCGCTATGGCTGGGTTGGCTGCAGGGCCTGGACGTGGTGCAAGCCGATGTCCAGCGCAGTTTCTTCGACCAGATCCAGGACGGTTCGTTGCGCGCTTCGTGGAAGCGGCAGATCCTTAAACCCCTGCAAGGGCTGTTTGCCGGCGCTGCGTTCACGCCGCTGCTGGAGGAATGCAAGCGCATCCACCAGGAGGTGCTGAAGGGCCGTGTCTGGATCGCGTTGCACATGCATGCCGGCGACGGCAATGTGCACACCAACATCCCCGTCAACTCCGACAACTACGAGATGCTGCAGACGGCGCACCAGGCCGTCGCCCGCATCATGGTGCTGGCCCGCTCGCTGGACGGCGTGATCTCGGGTGAGCACGGCATCGGCATCACCAAGCTCGAATTCCTGACCGACGACGAGCTGGCCAACTTCACCGCCTACAAGCAGCGTGTGGACCCGGAAGGCCGCTTCAACAAGGGCAAGCTGTTGCGCGGCGAGGCGCTCAAGGCGCTGGGCGACGAAGTCTTCGCGGCCGACCTGAGCCATGCCTACACGCCCAGCTTCGGGCTGATGGGGCACGAGTCGCTGATCATGCAGCAGAGCGACATCGGCGACATCGCCAACTCGGTCAAGGACTGCCTGCGCTGCGGCAAGTGCAAGCCGGTTTGTGCCACGCACGTGCCGCGCGCCAACCTGCTGTACAGCCCGCGCAACAAGATCCTCGCGACCTCGCTGCTGGTCGAGGCTTTCCTCTACGAAGAGCAGACGCGCCGCGGCGTGTCGATCAAGCACTGGGAAGAGTTCGAGGACGTGGCCGACCACTGCACGGTCTGCCACAAGTGCCTGTCGCCCTGTCCGGTGAAGATCGACTTCGGCGACGTGTCGATGAACATGCGCAACCTGCTGCGCAAGATGGGGCAGAAGACCTTCCGCCCGGGCAATGCTGCGGCGATGTTCATGCTGAACGCGACCAACCCGCAGACCATCAAGTTCGCGCGCACGGCGATGGTGGGCGTGGGCATGAAGGCGCAGCGCATCGCGCACGATGTGCTGAAG